>DASZZH010000039.1 GCA_035543335.1 Burkholderiales bacterium | reverse complement strand
AGCGCTGGCCCGCTCCGCTGCACAGCTTCGCAGGTGCAGACGCTACACGGGCCCTCCTCGGCATCGTAGTCCGGGCTACGACCTTCGTCGCGCGCCTTGCATCTGAGCATTTTTCGTGTCAAACGCGGCTCCCGGAGAGTTCTTCAACACCCTGTTAACTTGCTCTTGCCGGACTTTTTCAAACAGGCAAACCGCTGCAGCGGCAGCCGCATTAAGCGATTCGATTTTTCCCGGCATGAAAATGTTTACCCGATGGTGCGCCAGATTCAACAAGGGCTCCGATAGACCCGCTCCCTCGTTGCCGATGATAAAGGCGACCGGCCCGCGCAAATCGACCTCGTATAAAGACTTCTTTGCGTGAGGCTTGGCTGCAACTAGCTTGCCTCTAAATTTTTTCGCGACTTCAACCAGGTCGGCATTCTCGGCGAGGCGCAGTTGAAAATGCGCCCCCATCGCCGCGCGCAAGGTTTTGGGCGACCAGGCGAAGGCGCAATTTTTTGAGAGAAAGGCGGCGTCCGCGCCCGCCGCGGCGGCGGAACGCAAAATAGAGCCGAGATTGCCGGCATCCTGCAGTTCCTCCAGCAACACGCAAAAACGGGTGTCCTGCGGTTTGACGACGCGCTCAAGAACTTCGATGATGGCTAAGATTCCCGTTGGTGTGGTGACGGGAGAAATCTGCTTGAACAAAGAGTCGGCCAGCACCACGGGCTTGAGTTCAGGCATTTGCCGCAGCAGGCTCTGGGTTTCCTCATGCTCAAGGCCGGTGGCGCTCAAGATCAGGGTTTGCGGCGCGCCAATGGACGCACAATAAGCGCCCACCAGATGCGTGCCGTCGAGAAGCGCCTGGCGCGTTTTCCTTCTTTCCCGGGACGAGCGCGCCAGTTTTAACAGCGATTTATAAAGCGCGTTTTCTGGCGAAGTGATGTGCTTCACCGCGAGGTTAACCGGACTCGAGCGCGCAGGTGCGAAACCCGGCGAATACATCGCGCCGGTCCGGCGTGTAGAAGTTGCGCCAGGTGTTGCGCAACAGCCTCGCGCGCGTGGCGAAACAGCCGCCGCGCAGAACCTTGTGGTCGCCGAACCACGGTTGCGAATATTCCTGGTAGGGGTCGATTGCAAATCCCGGATAAGGGAGGAACCAATCCTGAGTCCATTCCCAAACGTTGCCAAACATCTGCCGGCAGCCCCAGCCGCTGTCGCCTGGAGAAAAGCTGCTTACCGAGCAAGGGCCGGAAACAAAACCATCAAGATTGGCATGTTCCTTGGCGGGCGGTGCGTTGCCCCAGGGATAGCGTCGCTTGATTTCGGTATTGCCGGATTCGGTGGCCGCCGCCATCTCCCATTCGGGCTCCGTGGGCAGGCGCCGCCCGGCCCAGCGGCAGTAAGCTTCGGCTTCAAACCAATTGACATGAATGACTGCAGCGTCGGGCGGCAAAGGCATGAATTCGTCAAAATGGCGCAGCATCCACTGTCCGCTTTCTTTTATCCAATACACCGGCGTCGCGGCCTGCGCCTCCCGCCGCCAACGCCAGCCCTGTTCCGACCATAATGCGCGGCGTTGATAACCTCCATCTTCGACAAAGCCGGCAAATTCGCGGTTGCTGACCGCGCTGCGGGAAATCTTGAATGGCTTGATTTCCACCTCATGCGCCCATTTTTCATTATCGAAAACGAAGCCGTCATCGGCTGTTGCGCCCAGCACCATCTTTCCTCCCGGAATGGCGGCGTCTTGATTTAAACTGCGGGAAGGATTCTCTGGTTTGGGTGTGAGAGCGAATGGCGGCCGGGAATAAGCGAGAGTCTGGCGCGTGTAATAAAACGCTTCGCCGTGCATATCTTCATGAAACAAGGCGAGCCGGGAAAAATAATCGAGATGTTTTTCGCCGCGCTGCAGTTTCTCCAGCACGCGCTGCAAAACCCGGTCGAGATAAGCCAGTATCCGGTCGAGGTTGGGCAAGGGCAAATCCCAGCGGGTGTCGTGGGCCACAACGGCCGAATCGTATAACTCATCCGCATGGGGCAGAATCGATGGCAACAAAGAGGAAGAGGCGTTATAGCGCAGGCACCAGCGCTCCTGGAACCAGCCGAGATGGCCCAATTCCCACAGCGGCGGGTTGACGATAGCCAGCCTGGGGCCCAGCCATTGGCTGCCCTCGAAATCACTTAACAGAGCCAGGGTGCGCTCTCTCGCATCCTGCAAATGTTTTTCCAGGTCTGCCGGGTGCGGCGATAGGCGCGCATTCATTGGATATTATGCCTTCTGATATAGTTAGGAACCTCTGATTAACTCCCGCGCACGTGTAGGGCTTAATCAGAGGTTCCCTTTATTATCGCAACTTTAGCCGCTCATGAACATCGCCATCATCACCCCCGCAGCGGCGTCCACTCTCGGAGGGAACCGCAATACCGCTCAACGCTGGGCGCGTTGGTTGAGAGAGCTGGGTCATCGTGCAAGAGTTCAAGCTGGCTGGGATGGCGGGCGCGCCGATGCCATGATCGCACTGCATGCGCGCAAGAGCTTCGAATCGATAAAAAAATTTTCCGTTTTACAGCCGGACCAGCCGCTTATTCTCTGCCTGACCGGCACCGATCTCTACCGCGATATCAAAACCGATGCTTCAGCCCGGGAATCGCTGCAGCTGGCCGGCCGCATCATTGTGCTGCAGGAAATGGGGTTGCAGGAGCTGCCGCCGGAATTGCGCCGGAAAACGCGGGTGATTTATCAGTCCGCCAGGCCAGTCAACCCCACGCCGCCTCTTAAAAACTGTTTTGAGATATGCGTCATCGGTCATTTGCGCGAGGAAAAAGACCCTTTCCGCTGCGTCATGGCTCTGAAACACCTGCCGCCCTCTTCCCACATCCGCGTCTGCCATATGGGGCGGGCCATGTCTGACGAAATGGAAAAAGAAGCGCAGCGATGGATGGCGCGCGAACCGCGCTACCAATGGCTGGGCGAGATTCCTCGTCGGCAGGTGCGCCGGCGCCTTGCGCGCAGCCGGGCCATGGTCATAAGTTCAAGAATGGAGGGCGGCGCCAACGTGATTTCCGAAGCGCTGATGGCACGGGTACCGATTATCGCTTCATCGATTCGCGGAAACATCGGCATGCTGGGGGCCGATTATTCCGGTTATTATCCGCTGGAAGACGAATGCCGGCTGGCGCTGCTGCTGCAGCGGGTGGAGAGCGACTCTGCTTTTCGCAGGCTGCTGAACCGGCAATGTAAAAAGCGCCTGCCCTTGATTCAGGAAAAAACCGAGAAAAACAGCCTGAAACGGCTTCTCGCCGAATTGAATTAAAGGCCCGCCTTTCCCAAGGTTGCCGTAGCGATGACGATGAGACCCAGGAACAAATTCACTGCAACCAGAATGCGTATTTGATTGAGCGCGGCGCCCGCGGCTTTCCAGTCCTGTGACTCCACTCCCCGCTTAAGGCGCTTGAACGGCGCGAAAAACACGTGGGCGAAAATCAGCATCATGACGATGCCGATGGCCATCATGAAATAAACATAGGCTGGTGCGTTAAAGCCGCCCAATTGGTAGGTCAGGTAAAACCCGCTTGCCAATAACAGCACGACGGCGAACCAAACCCAGTTGAAAAAGCGGCGCAAGGTGCCGCTCCAAAGCTTGAGCCGCTGCGGAGGTTCGAGGGCTTCTCCCGCTGCGGGGCGCAAGGCCATATACGCGAAAAACATTCCGCCGACCCAGACCACCGCTCCCAGAACGTGGAAAAACTTTAATAGAATTGACATATCATAATCCATTACGAAACAAGGCTTTGACCGGCGCGTAGCTGCGGCGATGGATAACCGTCACGCCGTGCTGCTTGAGCGCTTGCAAGTGCTGCGTGGTTGGATAACCTTTGTGCTTGTCGAAACCGTATTGCGGAAAGCGCTGGTGTAGCAGCCGCATTTCCGCATCCCGTGCGGTCTTGGCCAGGATGGATGCCGCCATGATTTCCGGAACTTTAGCGTCGCCCTTGACTATAGCACGGGCCGGGAATTTCACTTGCGGGCAGTACAGGCCATCCACCAGAACTTTGGCAGGCTCGATGGCAAGCATTTCCACCGCGCGTTTCATCGCCAGCAGGCTCGCCTGCAGGATGTTCAGGCGGTCGATTTCTTCCACGGTGGCGTAAGCGACGGCCCAGGCGCGCGCCTGAGATTTGATTTGCTCCGCCAGCGCTTGGCGTTTGATTGCAGTGAGTCGCTTGGAATCGGCGAGCCCGGTTATCGGTTTTCGCGGATCCAGCATTACGCAAGCCGCGAATACGGGGCCGGCCAAGGGCCCGCGCCCCGCTTCATCCACTCCGCAAATCAGCTGCTGGCTCAACTTTTACTCCCTGGCTCTCAAGATACGGCAGGACCGCCGCCGCAATGCGTTCCGCGGTATTTTGCTTCAACTCGGCATGAATGGCGTGAAATTTATTGCGCAAGCGGTCGGTCACCGTCTGGTCGGAGAGCAGATTAAGCAAGGCCTGAGACAGGTTTTCGGGAGTCGCATCGCCCTGCAGGATTTCCGGCACCACGAATTCACCGGCCAGGATGTTGGGAAGCCCCGCATAAGGCAGGTAATACTTGCCCTTGACGTGGCGAAAGCTCAGATCATTGGCCTTGTAGGTAATCACCATCGGGCACTTGAGCAGCAGCGCTTCCAGCGTGGCCGTGCCGGAGGCCACCAGCGCGGCATCAGCGACCATAAGCGCATTGTGCGCATGGCCAAACAAAATGGTGAGCGGCAAATCTTGCGCATTATTGCGGTACAAGGTGTTTTCAAATTGCTCACGCGTCTCCCGGCTCAGCAGCGGCACTAAAAAATGCGAATGGGGAAGCGCTTGCGTGATCAGTCGCGCGGTAGCGATGAAGGTATCGGCCATGTACTTAAGCTCGTTCTGCCGGCTGCCCGGCAGCAGCGCAACGACCTTGATGCTTGGGGAGAGGCGCATCTGCTCTCTTGCCGCTGCGCGGTTGGGGGTCAGCGGAAGCAATGTAGCCAGGGGGTGCCCGACGTAGGTGACGGGCACGCCCGCCTTTTCATAAAGCGGCGGCTCGAAAGGGAACAGAGCCAGTAGGTGCGACACCGCCCGCCTGATCTTGCGGATGCGTTCGCCGCGCCAGGCCCAAATTGAGGGGCTGACATAATGAATGGTGGGAATGCCGTGTTGTTTAAGCGCCTGCTCCAGCCCTAGATTGAAATCCGGCGAATCGATGCCGATGAACAAATGCGGACGGATTTTCAGCAGATGGCTGCGCAGCTTGCTGCGTATCCAGAGAATTTCCGGCAGCCGCCGTAGCACCTCGACGTAGCCGTGCACGGCGAGCTTTTCCAGCGGGAACAACGATTGCAGACCGGCGGCCTGCATTTTCGGCCCGCCGATGCCTATGAATTGCGCCTGCGGCAGAAAAGATTTCAACACCCCGATCAGATGGGCGCCAAGCTGGTCGCCCGAAGCTTCGGTGGCGACAACGGCGAGAGTCGGTAAAACGGGCGCTGGTTGCATAACGCTAGCGGATGACCCCGCGCTGGCTTTTCTCAAGAAACTCAACCAAGGGACGCAGCTCGGGGCATTCCGCCATTTCCGCGGCAATCGATTGCGTCGCGTCTTCCAGGCTCAAGCCCGATTTGTAAAGCATCTTGTAGGCGCGTTTGATGCGAGTAATGACCTCGTCGGTGAAACCGCGGCGCTTCAGCCCTTCTGAATTAATGCCGCGAGGTTTTGCCGTATTGCCCGCTGCCGTCACAAAGGGCGGAACATCCTGCCTTACGATGCTGCCCGCGCCGAGCATGCTGTGCGCGCCGATGTGGCAAAACTGGTGAATGCCGATAAATCCGCCCAGCACCGCATAGTCGCCGACGTGGATATGGCCAGCAAGATGCACGTTGTTGGCGAAAATGGTGTGACTGCCGATCTGGCAGTCGTGGGCAAGGTGCACGTAGGCCATGATCCAGTTGTCGTCTCCCAGGCGCGTCACACCCACGTCCTGCACCGTGCCACGGTTGAAGGTGCAGAACTCGCGGATGGTGTTGCCATTGCCGATTTCCAGCCGAGTGTTTTCTCCACCGTATTTCTTGTCCTGTGGCATCTCGCCCAGAGAGACGAACTGGAAAATGCGGTTATTGGCACCGATTCGGGTCGGCCCTTGAATCACCGCATGCGGGCCAATCCAGTTACCTGGGCCGATTTCGACCTCGTCACCAATAAGGGTGTAGGCCCCGACCTCGACATCCGGAGCCAGCTTAGCGCCAGGGTGAATAATGGCAGTCGGGTGGATCACAGGTTCCATTACATCGAGCGCACTGCGCATATCAGCTTGGCTTCGGCGACGATCTCGTCACCGACCTTGGCATGGGCGGTAAACTTCCAGAACCCCTTGATGTGACGCAGCAGCGTGGCGTGCAGCAGCAGCTGATCGCCCACCGACACCGGTTTCTTGAAGCGGGCGCTATCAATGCCGACGAAGTAATACACCGACTTGCGGTCAACCTTGAATCCCTCGCTTTTGAAAGACAGGATGGCCGAGGTCTGCGCCAGCGCCTCGAGTATCAGCACGCCCGGCATGATCGGCTGGTGCGGGAAATGGCCGGCGAAAAACGGCTCGTTGATGGTGACATTTTTCAGGGCGACGATGCTTTTTCCGGGCTCCAGGGAAAGTACCCGGTCCACCAGCAGGAACGGGTAGCGGTGCGGCAGGTATTGCATGATTTCGTCGATATCCATGCTGCTCACTTGGTTTTCCCCTTCTGTTTCTTGAGTTTTTTCTCGAGCTCGCGCACTTTTCCGGCGAGTTCATGCAAATGGCGCAGATGCGCGGCGTTCTTCCGCCACTCGGCATGCGCCTCGAACGGATAAAGCGAGGTGTAAATGCCCGGTTTGGTGATGGGCTTGGCGATTGCCGTGGCTCCGGAAATCGTCACGTGGTCGGCAATCTGCAAATGTCCGCCTATCATCGCCGCGCCCCCAATTTTACAGTAGCGGCCGATTTTTGTGCTGCCGGCAATGCCGACGCAGGCAGCAATCGCGGTGTGCGCGCCGATTCTCACGTTATGCCCAATCTGGATCAGATTATCAAGGCGCACGCCTTCTTCAATCACCGTGTCGCCCATGGCGCCGCGATCGATAGTGGTATTGGCGCCGATTTCCACGTCGTCGCCGATGACTACCCGGCCGATTTGCGGGATTTTCAACCAGCGCCCTTCCTCCATGGCCATGCCAAAACCGTCGGCGCCGATCACCGTGCCGGAATGCAAAACGACCTTCTCGCCGATTACGCAGTCGTGATAAATCACCACCCGCGGATGGAGAAAACTTTCCCCGCCCAGGGTTACGCCTTCGCCCACCACGCAAGCTTCGCCCACCACCACCCGCTCACCCAGTACGACATTTTCCCCGATGCAGGCGTGGGCGCCTATGGTCACCGAAGCCGGAACTTGGGCGCTTTTGGCAATGACTGCGCTGGGATGGATTCCGGCGACGGGCGTTTTGGCGGGGTTGAGCAGCGCGGAGACCTTGGCGAAATAAGCGTAGGGATCGTCACAAACGATGCGTGGAAGCTTGGTGAGATTGCGGGCATCGCGCCCGATAATCACTGCGCCCGCGCGGGTTTTTTTCAGTTGAGCGATGTATTTGCTTTGCGACAAAAACGAAAGATGGCCAGGTCCGGCCGAGTCGAGCGGCGCCACCTGGTTGATGATAATGTTCTTGTCGCCAATGAGCGCGCCGCCGAGGTGTTCGACGATGCTGCCGAGGCTTAAACCCCTGTCTTTGCCGGAAGGCATCAATCGGTTTTGCTGCTTATTTGGAGGGCGCGTCCGACAGCCCTTTGATGACCTTGTCGGTGATATCAATGCGCGGGCTGCGATACACCGCCTCCTGCAGAATCAGGTCAAACTTTTCGGCCTCAGCGATGCTTTGCACCACCTTGTTGGCCCGTTCCAGCACCGCAGCCAGTTCCTCATTTTTGCGCAAATTGAGGTCCTCGCGAAATTCCCGCTGCATGCGCTGGAAATCGCGGTTGAGCCGGGCCAGATCCTGTTCCTTGTTGCGGCGTTCGGACTCGTTCATAGTCACGCCCTCTTTTTCCAGCGAAGCCTGGAGATCCTTGATTTGCATCGCCATCTTCTGCAATTCCTGTTCCCTGACGGCGAATTCTTTTTCCAGCTTCTTCAGCGATTTGACCGCGGGAGGGGCCTCGCGCAAGACGCGCTCCAGGTTGACGAAGCCGACTTTAAGTTGTTCGGCGGCAGTCGCGTTGATCGCGGCTGTCGCCAGCAGAGCGGCTGCCAGTGCAAGGTAAGGGGTCTTCAACTTGAGTCTCCTTCTAGCAAGCTTAGAACGTCGTTCCGAAAGTAAACTGGAAACGCTGTATTTTATCATCACTGAGTTTCCGAATCGGCTGCGCGATGCTGAACCTGATTGGCCCGAACGGCGAGGTCCAGGCGACGTCGATGCCGACGGAATAACGCAGGCTGCCGAAATCAAAACTGCTGGCCACCGTGCCCGCGTCCACAAAGGTCCCCAGCCTCAACGCCTTTACGTCCGTAAAGCCCGGCACCGGGAACAAGACCTCCGCACTTCCCACGATTCTGTGCGTATCTCCCAACGCATCACCATTGGTGTCTTTGGGTCCGATGGAGTTGGTTTCAAACCCGCGCACCGAATTGTTGCCGCCGGCGAAAAAATTCTTGAAGAACGGCAGCGGCTGGCCATTGTACCCTGCGCCGATGCCGATTTCCCCGCCCAGTTGCAGCGTGAAGAACTTGCTCAAAGGATAATAGTACTGCTCCTGGGCGGAAAGTTTGTAGTATTTCAGGTCGGCGCCGGGCAGGCCCACTTCGGCATTGAACTTAAACAGCGTCCCGCTCGTGGTGTAAATCACGCTGTCACGCCGGTCACGGGTGAAGCCAATGACCCCCAGTATCGTTTTGTTGTCGCTGCCGAACTGGTTGACGAAATCTTTATAGCGTTGCGGGCTGGTTGAAAACACCTCGATTCCGGTGTCTTCGTAACCCAGGCCATAACTGATGGTGTCGACCTCGGAAATGGGCAGACCGAAGCGAGCCGTTCCGCCCACCGTAGAAGTCTTAAAAGGAGAAACGGAAAGCGAGGTGGTGTCTAGATTGCGCTTGTAAACGTCAAAACCGAGACTTACCCCGTCAACGGTGTAATAAGGATTGGTGAAAGACACCGAAATCACCCGGTTCACCTTCCCGGTATTGATTTGCGCCGAGAGATAGTTGCCCGAGCCAAAAATATTGGATTGCGTCACTGCCGCGTTGAAGATAATCCCTTCCGCGTCGGAAAAGCCTATACCGAGCAAAATATTGCCGGTAGGCTTTTCGGTGACGCTGTAATTAACATCCACCTGATCGGTGGTTCCGGGTACAGCCGGGGTTTCCACGTTGACATCGGAAAAATAACCCAGCTTGTCGATGCGCTGCTTGGAGCGGTTGATGAGATCAGCGTTGTACCAGCCGCTTTCCAACTGGCGCAGTTCGCGGCGTATGACTTCATCGCGAGTGCGGGTATTGCCGCTGATATTGATGCGCCGCACGTAAACCCGCCGTCCCGGGTCAATGAAAAAAGTAAACGCGACCTGGCGTTTTTGCTTGTTGAGTTCCGGTGCGGCGTTAACGTTGGCAAACGCGTAACCGTCATTGCCCAGGCGGTCACTGATGAGCTTGGTGGATTCAGTGAGCTTCTCCCGTGAAAAAACCTCGCCCGGCCGAATTCTAATCAGCTTGCGGAATTCGTCCTCGGGCAACAGCAATTCCCCCGCGAGCCTTACCTCCGATACGGTGTATTTCGCGCCCTCGGTGACGCTGATGGTGATGTAAATATCGGCTTTACTCGGCGTGATGGACACCTGGGTGGAGTCAATGTTGAATTCCAGATACCCCCGGTCGAGATAAAATGAGCGCAACGTTTCCAGATCAGCGGAAAGCTTTTGCTTGGAATACTGGTCATTTTTGGTGAAAAAGGTAAACCAGCCGGGCGTGGTGAGAGTGAATAAATCCAGCAATTCCTTTTCCGGGAAGGCACGGTTGCCGATGATGTTAATTTGCCGAATCTTGGCCACGTCCCCTTCCGTGATGTTGAAGGTAATGGCGACGCGGTTGCGCTCGAGCGGTGTCACGGTGGTGCTCACGGTTGCGGCATAACGGCCTCGGCCTATGTATTGCCGCTTCAATTCCTGCTCGGCGCGCTCCAAGAGCGCTTTGTCGAAAATACGCGACTCGGCCAGCCCCACCTGCTTCAGGCCTTTTTTCAGATCGTCGGCGCTGATGTCCTTGGCGCCAACGATGTCGATCTGGGAGATCGCCGGGCGCTCTTGCACTATCACGATCAGCACGCCGTTTTCGGCTTCACACCGCACGTCCTTGAAGAAGCCGGTGGCGAACAGCGATTTGATGGTTGCCGCGGCTTTTTCATCGTTCATGGTATCGCCCACCTTGACCGGGAGATAGCTGAAGATGGTGCCGGCTTCGGTGCGCTGGATGCCCTCTACCCTGATGTCTTTAATCACAAAAGGCTCAATGGCCTGGGCTGCTGCGGTGAAAAGGCAAAACAACAGCACCACCGGGATAATTTTTCTCATTAGTTCTAACCGGCAATCAGGCGATTGATATCATTGTACAGGGCGAACGCCATCAGGATGAACAACAGGGTAATCCCGACATGCTGTCCGATATGCAGGGCCCTTTCCGAAACCGGTTTGCCCTTGATGATCTCCGCGAGATAATACATAAGATGCCCGCCGTCGAGCAGCGGAACCGGCAGCAGATTGAGCACGCCCAGGCTGATGCTGATGAGCGCGAGGAAGCCGAGGTAGGCAACCCAGCCGATTCGCGCCGACTGCCCGGCGTAATCGGCAATGGTGATGGGGCCGCTGACATTTCTCCAGGAAATCTCGCCCACCAGCATCTTGCCCAACATTTTCAGACTGAACGCCGAGGTCTCCCAGGTTTTTTCCAGGGATTTAGCCAGCGCCTGCGCTACCGGGTAGCGCACTTCGGTGAAAAGTTTTTCAATTTCGGCACGATCGATTTTGGGCGCGGCGCCGATCTTGCCGATTTTTTCGTTCTGCGCCGCCTCCGGCGTCAGCGTCAAGTACAGATTACGTCCGGCGCGCCTGATCTCAAAGGCAAGCGGCTGAGCCGGGTGGCTGCGTACCTGCTGCACCACTTCTTCCCATTGGTTGACGGGCGCGCCGTTGATTGCCACGATTTCATCGTCAATCTGCAGACCGCCACGCTCCGCCACCGCACCCGGAACCAGCTGGCCGATGACGGGCTTTACAGGCGGCTGATAGCGCGACAATCCGATCACATTCATGAATTCGCCTTCCAGTTCGATGCTGGCAAACCCGCTCAAATCAAGCTTGCGGAAGGCGATTTCGCCGCGCGCATTACGCGCTTCCACTTCGACCACCGCTTTTTGCAGGGCCCGCTGCAGCAGGATCCAGCGCACGTCCTGCCAGGTGGCGACGACTTCACCGTCGATTTTGACGATAATTTCTTCGGGCTTGAATCCGGCAAATGCCGCCGGTGTAGCCGGTTGCACCGGGCCGATGATGGGCTTCAGCCCCGGCACACCGTGTATGAACAACCCCCAGTACAGCAATATGGCCAGCAGAAAATTGGCGAGCGGCCCGGCGAGCACAATGGCGAAGCGCTTGAGCACAGATTGACGGTTGAACGCGCGAGGCAAATCCTGAGGCGCGACCCGTCCTTCCTGCTCATCCACCATCTTGACGTAACCGCCCAGAGGAAAAGCAGCAATCACCCATTCCGTGCCGTCCTGGCCCAGTTGCCTTCGCCATAGCGGCTTGCCAAAGCCCACCGAAAAGCGCAGCACTTTCACGCCGCAAAACCGCGCCACCCAATAATGTCCCAGTTCGTGGAACACGATAAGCACGCCGAGCGCCAGGGCGAAGGCCGCCAATGTTAATAATAAATTCATGAATGTCCGCTGTTCTTGATGTCCGCAAATTGCATGCGTTCAACCGGCGGCTTTGGTGACCGGCTTGATGCGTGAAGCGGCAAGCCATTCCGTCGCCGCCACGCGCGCCGCATGGTCTGCGTTGAGCACATCGTCAAGGGAAGCGATGGACTTCACGCTCACCTTTTCCAGCACCGCTTCGATCAGCAGCGGGATAAATGTGTACGGCATGCGCTGTTCCAGGAAGGAAGCGACCGCCACTTCGTTCGCCGCGTTGAGTATCGCCGGCGCCGCATCGCCGCGCTTGAGCGCCGCATAGGCCAGGCGCAAGCAGGGAAAGCGCTCGAAATCCGGCGTCTGGAAAGTCAGCGTCCCGACTTTAAACAAGTCGAGCGATCGCACTCCGCCTTCAATCCGCTCCGGATAACCCAGCGCATAGGCAATCGGCGTGCGCATATCGGGATTGCCGAGTTGCGCCAGTACCGAGCCATCGCTGTATTCGACCATCGAATGAATCACGCTTTGCGGGTGTATTACCACCTGAATCTGGTCCTCGCGGGCATTGAATAGCCAATGCGCCTCGATCACTTCCAGCCCCTTGTTCATCATGGTCGCTGAATCGACTGAAATCTTGCGCCCCATCACCCAGTTGGGGTGGGCGCAGGCCTGATCCGGGGTCACCTGTTCCAGCTCTTGCAACGGCGTGGAGCGAAACGGCCCGCCTGAAGCGGTGAGTAGAATCCGTTTTATGCCCGCGGCTTCAAGGTTGCCGCTGAAATCCCTTGGCAGGCACTGAAAAATGGCGTTGTGCTCGCTATCCACGGGCAGCAGCGTAGCGCGGTTTTGCTTGACCGCTTCCATGAATAAACGGCCCGACATCACCAGAGCTTCCTTGTTGGCGAGCATTACGCGTTTGCCCGCTCTTGCCGCGGCCAGCGTGGGGCGCAATCCGGCCGCGCCGACAATCGCCGCCATCACGCTGTCAACTTCGGGCAGGGTGGCTACTTTCTCCAGTGCTTCCACTCCTTGCAGCACCCGGGTTGGCGTATCGGCGTTCTTGAGCATGTGCTGCAGCTGCCCAGCCGTTTTTTCGTCGCTCAGCACCGCGTAGGCGGGCTTGAAGCGCCGGCATTGCTCGAACAGGCGCTCGACACGCGCGCAGGCGGAAAGCGCCACCACGCGGAAACGCCCCGGGTGGCGCGCAATCACGTCCAGCGTATTGACACCGATGCTGCCGGTAGAACCAAGGAGGGTGAGGTTCTGAATCTTCATTACCTGAGCATCACAAAAATAAAAAAAGCCGCGACCGGCAGAGTGGAGGTAAGGCCGTCTATCCGGTCGAGCATACCACCGTGCCCGGGCAGCATCGTGCCGCTGTCTTTAACACCGGCCTGACGCTTAAGCAGCGATTCAAACAAATCGCCCACAATGCTTAATGCGGTAAGCACCCAGTGCACCAGCAGCACAGCATAAGCCGGCAGCGGGTTGCCCAGCAAACCGACGCCGTGATTGCTGGTTGAGGCCACCAGGGCAAGAGCGTACGCCGTTACGGCCAAAACCGCGCCTCCCACTCCTTCCCAGGTTTTGCCGGGGCTGATGTTTGGCGCAAGTTGGCGTTGACCGAATTTTTTGCCGCAGAAATAAGCAGCGATATCCGCGACCCATACCACAGAGAATATCCACAAAATTAACAATTTATCTATTTCACGCAATTGCACCAGGGCAAGCCAGGTGCTGATCAGGACCAAGGCCCCAACCAGCGACAGCCCAAGTTTTCCAGCCTGCCACTTTGAGCGCAACCAAAACGGCGCGGCCGCAACCCAGAAAGCCAGTGCCAGCGCGTACATCGAAAGATTAATGCGGCTGCTGGTAGGGCGCTCATCCAGCAAGTCAAGCAGCGGCACCATAACCAGCAGCAGCAGCAGCACCGCTGCGACGAAAAACCACGCCGCCGGCTTGTGCAGACGCGCCAGGCAAGCCCATTCCGACGCCGCGGCTGTCATCACCACCAGATTGAGCGCGACCCAACCCGCGGTGGGCAGGTAAAACAGCGCGGCAAGAAACAGCGGCAGGAGCAGTGCTACGGTAAAGACACGCGTTTTAAGCATTCTGTCGGACTCGCCGTGGGGATTTGGCTTTAACTTCCGGGCGAGGATTGGCGCGTGTCCCTTTGATTTGCTCACTGGTGCGACCGAAGCGCCGTTCGCGTCGTTGATAGGACTGGATGGCAAGATTAAGCGCGGCGGCGGCGAAATCGGGCCACAGCGTGTCGGTGAAATACATTTCCGTATAAGCCATTTGCCACAGCAGGAAATTGCTGATGCGCTGCTCGCCGCCGGTGCGGATAAAAAGATCGGGTTCGGGGGCATAATGCATGGCGAGATACGGCGCCAGCTGATCTTCATTAAAACCATCGGCAAGCTCCGGATGTTCAGCCAGCATGCGCTTTACCGCCTGCATGATATCCCAGCGGCCACCGTAGTTTGCCGCAACAGTCAGAGTTAGCAGGCTGTTGTTTGCAGTCAAGGTTTCCGCTGCGCGTATCAGCTTGACCAGTTGCGGCTCGAAGCGGCCGATATCACCGACCACCTTGAAGCGAATATTGTTTTCGTGGAGCTTCACGACTTCCTGCTCCAGCGCCAGGATGAAAAGCTGCATCAGCACCGAAATTTCCTCCTGGGGGCGGCGCCAGTTCTCGCTGCTGAACGCAAACAGCGTAAGAAACTCCACACCCCGCTCGGCGCACACCTTGATGGCTTCGCGCACCGCTTCCACACCCCGTTTGTGCCCAGCCACCCGCGGCAGGAAACGCTGCTTCGCCCAGCGCCCGTTGCCGTCCATGATGATGGCGATATGGCGTGGGGTTTTTCCGGTGAGCGGAATTTCCCTGGTGGAATTGGGGAATGAGGTCACAGGCGCTATACCGCGATGAGGTCCGCTTCCTTGGTGGCGAGCGCCTTGTCGATTTCGGAGATAAAACGGTCGGTAAGCTTCTGGATTTCGTCCTGCGCGCGCCGCTCGTGGTCTTCGGAAATGGTTTTCTGCTTTAACAGTTCTTTCAGCGTATTATTGGCGTCGCGGCGGATATTTCGCACCGCCACCCGCGCATTTTCCGCTTCATGCTTGACCACCTTGATCAAATCCTTGCGGCGCTCTTCGGTCAGAGGCGGCATCGGCACGCGTATCACCTCGCCTGCAGTCGCCGGGTTAAGCCCCAGATCGGACTCACGGATGGCTTTTTCAATTACGTTCACCATTTTTTTTCCCCAAGGGTGGACGCTGATGGTGCGCGGATCGAGCAAAGTGACGTTGGCGACCTGATTGATCGGCATCTGGGAACCATAGTAATCCACCGTGATGTGGTCGAGGATGCCGGTGTGGGCGCGCCCGGTGCGCACCTTGGCGAGATCAGCTTTCAGCGTCTCCAGTGTCTTTTGCATTTTTTGTTCGGCGGATTTCTTCACGTCTGCGATCATGATTCAATCCTTAATCGAAGTTCGCGCTGTTTGCATCACGGAAGATTATAGCCCAGTCAAACAACTAGCAATGCACCAGTGTGCCTTCGTCTTCGCCCAGCACCACCCGCTTCAAGGCGCTTGGTTTCATGATGCTGAAGACATTGATCGGCAGTTTCTGGTCGCGGCACAGGGTAAGCGCGGTGGCATCCATGACTTTGAGGTTCTTGATGATAGCCTCGTCGAAGGTGAGCCTCTGGTAGCGCATGGCATCGGAATGGTTTTGGGGGTCTTCGGTATAAACGCCGTCCACCTTGGTGGCTTTCAGCATAATGTCCACGTTCATTTCCATGCCGCGCAGCGCCGCTGCGGTGTCGGTGGTGAAAAAGGGGTTGCCGGTGCCGGCTGCGAAAATCACCACTTTCCCTTCTTCCAGATAACGCATCGCCTTGCCCCGGATGTAGGGTTCCACCACCTGTTCGATGTTGAGCGCCGATTGCACGCGGCCGTTCAGTCCCGCTTGGCGCATGGCGTCCTGCAACGCCAATGCATTAATCACGGTAGCGAGCATCCCCATGTAATCGGCGGTGGCGCGGTCCATGCCCGAGGCGCCGGCAGCTACCCCGCGGAAAATGTTGCCGCCGCCGATGACCACCGCGACTTGCACGCCGAGCTTTACCACTTCCGCAATTTCGGAAACGATGCGCGAGAGGGTGGCACGGTTAATCCCATAGGCATCTTCGCCCATGAGCGCTTCCCCGCTGAGTTTCAGCAGGATGCGCTTGTATGCCGGGGACTGGGCCATCGCGTCAGGCCTGTTTCACCTGCGCCATCACTTCGGCGGCAAAATCGCTGCTTTTCTTTTCAATACCCTCGCCCACCACAAAGAACTTGTAGGCGAGAATCCTGGCCTTTCTTGCGGCAAGGAATTTTTCCACGCTCCGCTTGTCGTCCTTGACAAAAAACTGACCAAGCAGCGTGATTTCACCCAGGAATTTGTTGATGCCCCCGTCGATCATCTTGGCGATGATTTCGGCGGGTTTGCCCGATTCCCTGGCGCGGGCGGCAAGAATTTCACGCTCACGTGCAATAATTTCAGGCGCCACCTCAGCTTTCGACATGAATTGCGGCTTGGCAAAGGCAATGTGCATCGCGAGATCCTTGCCCGTCTGGTCATCGCCTTCGAATTCGACCAGCACGCCGATTTTCACGCCGTGCAGGTATTGCGCTATTTTGGCGTTGGTTTTGATGCGATGAAAACGACGGATGCTCATGTTCTCGCCGATTTTCTGAACCAGCGACTGGCGCTTGGTTTCAACAGCGGCGCCGTCTAGAGGCAACGTTGAAAGCGCAGCAATATCTACGGGATTTTGTTTTGCTACCAACTCCGCCAGCGCGTTGGCGAACTTGAGGAAATCCTCGCTCTTGGCGGCAAAATCGGTTTCACAGTTCACTTCGACCATAGCGGCGAGCCTGGCGTCGGCGGCAAGGTACGCGCCGATCACGCCTTCGGCAGCCACACGGCCCGCTGCTTTGCTGGCCTTGGCGCCGCTTTTGATGCGCAGCAAATCTTCCGCAGCCTTCAGGTCGCCGTTGGCTTCAGCCAGCGCTTTCTTGCACTCCATCATGCTAAGGCCGGTGATCTCGCGCAGTTCCTTGACCATGTTTGCGGTGATTTCCACTCTTGCCCGCTCCTAAAACGTTCGTTATAAAAAAAGGGGCTTCCGCCCCTTTTCCATTGTTTATGGCGACGACGGCTCTTCGGTGGACTCGACCTCCACGAATTCGTCGCTGACAATTACGCGGATTATCTGGTTGCGCCCTTCAAGAATCGCATCGGCCACGCCCCGCGCGTAAAGACGGATGGCGCGGCTGGAATCGTCGTTGCCCGGGATGACGTAGGCCACGCTATCCGGGTTGTGATTGGTGTCCACTACCCCGACCACGGGTATGCCGAGCTTATTGGCTTCGGAGATGGCGATTTTCTGGTAGCCGACGTCAATCACGAACACGGCGTCGGGCAAACCGTTCATTTCCTTGATGCCGCCGAGGCTGCGCTCAAGCTTGGCCCTTTCGCGCTGGAACTTCAGCGCTTCCTTCTTCGACATCTTATCGAGCGTTCCATCCTGCGCCATGGCGTCCATGTCTTTGAGGCGTTTGATCGACTGCTTCACCGTCTTGAAGTTGGTGAGCATGCCGCCCAGCCAGCGATAATCAACGTAAGGCGCGCCGCAGCGCAGCGCTTCTTCCTTGACGATTTCCCGCGCCTGACGCTTGGTGCCGACGAAAAGAATGGTGCCCTTGTTCGCCGCCAACTGGCGCAGGAACTTCAGCGCCTCCTGGTACAGTTCCAGGGTCTTTTCCAGATTGATGATGTGGATTTTGTTGCGATGGCCAAAAATATAGGGGGCCATTTTCGGGTTCCAATAACGGGTTTGGTGCCCGAAATGAACCCCCGCCTCCAGCATTTGCCGCATGGTAACCGACATGATAAAAATCTCCTGTAAGGGTTGAGCCTCCACCCGCCGAAAATCACTCGCGAACGAGCACCCTATACTTCAGGCGGATGTGGGTATTTTCAGCCTGACCGCAAGCGCTTGACGCGCTTACCTGTCAAACTATCTTTAAATTCTAACATTCTCCTTGGGTTATGCTCAAGAACGACAGTCAGACACGGATTCGGGGCGCCCGCAGCCTAACCGCAGCCCGTCAAATTGCCTTATTGGTCACCTTCCACTATTCTTAACCCCTTCAAATAAAGTCTTCCATGGCAGTCGGCATCAAATCTGCGGACGAAATTGAAAAAATGCGAGTGGCCGGAAGACTGGCGGGCGAAGTGCTGGATTACATCACGCCCTACGTCAAGTCTGGCGTCACCACCGGCGAGCTTGACCGCCTCTGCCATGATTACATGGTCAAAGTACAGGGCACCATTCCTGCGCCATTGAACTACGCTCCGCCCGGTTATGCGCCTTTCTCGCGCTCGATTTGCACCTCGGTCAACCATGTGGTGTGTCATGGTGTGCCGGGGGACAAAAAACTTAAAACCGGCGATATCGTCAACCTCGACGTGACGGTGATCAGGGAGGGTTTCCATGGCGACACCAGCCGCATGTTCTTCGTCGGCGAGCCTTCGATCCAGGCCAAACGGCTGTGTGAAGTCACCTACCAGTGCATGTGGCGGGGAATCGAAACGGTCAAGCCAGGCGTGTATTTGGGTGACATTGGCTATGCCATCCAGTACCACGCCGAAAGCCACGGTTACAGCGTGGTACGCGAGTTCTGCGGGCATGGCATAGGCAGCAAATTTCATGAGGAACCGCAGGTCCTGCATTACGGCAAACCGGGAACCGGCTTGAAGCTCATGCCGGGCATGATTTTCACCATCGAGCCGATGATCAACGCCGGCAAAGCGGGCATCCGCCAGCTGGCCGACGGCTGGACCGTCGTCACCAAGGACCACAGCCTGTCCGCGCAATGGGAACATACGGTGCTAGTGACCGAAACCGGCTACGAGGTGCTGACCCTGTCCACGGGCGCGCCATCCAAACCCGATTTTTCGCACTGATGCCCATGGCTACACTGAACCCGGCAGTCTGCGCGGCGAAATCCGCTCATCCTCACGCGCAATTGAAGCAATTCCTGAGCGAGCGCCGCGACCAGCTCGAGCGCGAGTATCAGAAGCATCCCTTCCCGTCACAGCTGCTTGACAGCCACCGCAAGCTGATTGACGAAGTCCTGCAAAGCCTATGCGGAGACTCGCAATTGCCCAAATCCATGGCGCTGCTCGCCGTCGGGGGATATGGCCGGGGCGAGCTTTTCCCTTATTCGGATGTCGATTTGCTGGTGCTGCTGCGGGACAGCGCCGACCTGGTGCTGCAAGTCCAGCTGGAGCGCTTCATCGGCCTGCTTTGGGATATCGGACTGGAAGTTGGCCACAGCGTGCGCACTCTCGAACAATGCCAGGAAGAAGCACACAAGGACGTGACGGTACAAACCACGCTGCTGGAAGCACGGCTGCTTTATGGCAGCAACGCGTTGTTCCGGAAATTCACCATCGCAATCCGGAATACGCTGGACAGCGCCGCTTTCACCCAGGCCAAGCAACTGGAACAGCAGCAGCGCCATACCCGTTTTCACGACACCGCCAGCAATCTCGAGCCGAATTTAAAGGAAAGCCCGGGAGGGTTGCGCGATTTGCAGAACATTCTGTGGATAGCCCAGGCCTGCGGTTATGGAACGACTTGGCCAGGCCTGGCCAAGCGCGGCTTCATCACTGCGCACGAAGCCCGGCAAATCAAGCAACACGAAGCTTTCTTGCGGGATTTGCGCATCAGGCTGCATTACCTTGCCAAGCGCAGGGAAGATCGGCTGCTGTTCGACTACCAGGGCGCGCTGGCCCGCCAATACGGTTTCATCGACAGCGAAAACCACCGCGCCAGTGAAGCGTTTATGCAGCGCTATTACCGCACCGCCAAGTCGATAAGCCAGCTGAACATCATATTGCTTCTGAACCTGCGCCCGAAAATCACGCCCGCTCCTTTCGCCGAAGCCCTGCCCATTAACGAGCGCTTTCAAAGCCGCAATGAATTGCTCGAAGCGCGTCACGAGAATTTATTCGAGCGCGAGCCAGCGGCGATTCTGGAAAGCTTCCTGCTGTTGCAGCAGCACCCGGAGCTCAAGGGCATGAGCGCGGCCACCTTGCGCGCCTTGTGGCGGGCAAAAAAACGGATGAATCCGGCTTTCCGGCGCAGCGCGAAAAACCGCGCCCTATTCATGCAGATCCTGCGCCAGCCTTCCGGCATCACACGCGAACTGCGTCGCATGAACCAGTACGGGTTACTCGGCCAATACCTGCCGGCATTCGGCCGCATCGCCGGGCAGATGCAGCATGATCTGTTCCATGCCTACACGGTGGACGAGCATATTCTCAAGGTGGTGCGCAACCTGCGCCGCTTTACCTTGATGGAATTCGCCCATGAATATCCTCTTTGCAGCCGGTTGATGAGCGAATTCCCGCGCCAGGAGGTACTGATCCTGGCGGGGTTGTTTCACGACATCGCCAAGGGGCGCGGCGGCGATCACTCCGAACTAGGCAGCGCCGACGCGCGCCGCTTCTGCAAGCAGCATGGGATGAGCGCCGAGGATACGACTTTGGTCGCCTGGCTGGTGGAAAATCACCTGATGATGTCCACAACTGCGCAAAAGCAGGATTTGTCCGACCCGGAAGTTATCGATGCCTTCGCCCGACGCATGGGCAATGAGCGCAGGCTGATCGCGCTGTACCTTCTCACGGTGGCCGACATCCGCGGCACCAGCCCCAAAGTGTGGAACGCTTGGAAAGGAAAACTGCTCGAAGACCTGTTCTGGCTCGCCCGCAAACGCTTGAGCGGCGAAGCAGTGTCACGCGACAGTTTCCTGCAGGCGCGGCAAACCGAGGCGCTCGACATCATCCGCCTGTACGCGCTGCGCGAAGACGCGCACCAGCCGCTATGGTCACAGCTCGACACCGTTTATTTCCTCCGTCACGATGCCCAGGAAATCGCCTGGCATACCCGCCAGCTCTGGTCACGGGTGAATGCGCAAGCGCCTTTCGTCAAGGCGCGGCTCTCTCCTATCGGTGAAGGCTTGCAGGTGTTGATTTATACGCCGGACCAGAAAGACTTGTTTGCGCGCATCTGCGGTTTTTTTGACCGCATCAGCTACAACATCGTCGAGGCCAAAATCCACACCACGCGCCACGATTACGCGCTGGACAGTTTCCTGGTGCTCGATCCTTCCAACAAAACCGCGCACTACCGCGATTTGATCAGCTTTGTCGAACACGAGCTGGCGCAACGCATTGCGACGCAAGCGCCGCTCGAACCGCCAGCCAAAGGACGCCAAAGCCGTCATGTCAAGCATTTCCCGATTGCGCCGGAAGTCGTGATCCACCCCGATGAGCGCGGCGCGCATCATATTCTTTCCGTCACCGCCGCCGACCGGCCGGGGTTGCTCTATAGCATCGCACGGGTGCTGGTGAACTACCACATCAACATGCACACGGCGAAAATCAATACGCTGGGTGAGCGCGCCGAAGACGTGTTCTTGATCGACGGTGAAGCGTTGAACAACAGCAGGAAAGTGGTGCGGCTGGAAGCCGATTTGCTGCGGACGTTGGCCGCCTAAACCTACTCGTCCTGCAGCAACTGGCTTGGAAACAAGACTTCGTTGAAGCCGAAATCGCGCAGGTCGCGGATGCGCATCGGATAAAGGATTCCCTGCAAATGGTCGTATTCGTGCTGCACCACGCGCGCATGAAAACCTTCGACGCTGCGGTCGATTGCCTTGCCGAATTGGTCGCGGCCTTGATAACGCAGCCGCCGGTAGCGCGGCACCAGCCCGCGCATGCCCGGCACGCTTAAGCAGCCTTCCCAGCCTTCTTCCATTTCTTCGCCCAGTGGCGTGAGCCTGGGATTAATCAGGACGGTATAAGGAACTTCCTCGGCATCGGGGTAGCGCGGATTGCGGGTCACGCCAAAAATGGCGACTTGCAAACCCACGCCGATTTGCAGCGCGGCGAGCCCGGCGCCATTCAGCGCTTCCATGGTGTCGCCCATGTCGGCAATCAGCTGGCGCAACTCCGGTGTGTCAAATTTTTCCACCTGCTTCGCTACTTCCAGAAGCCGCGGGTCGCCCATTTTCAAAACTGCTTTAACCGCCATCGAGCTCGACCAGGTTTTCCAGAATAATCTTTACGCGGTCCATCGATTGCTGCATCACCGCTTCCAGGTTTTCAAATTGAATGGCCTTGGCGCTGTCGCCCTTGCCGGCCGCGTGGTTGGCCACTACGGCTATGGTCGCATAACACAGCCCAAGTTCCCGGGCCAAAGCCGCTTCCGGCATTCCGGTCATGCCCACCATGTCGGCGCCGTCATCTTCCATGCGCCGGATTTCCGCCGCGGTTTCCAGTCGCGGCCCCTGGGTTGCACCGTACACGCCGCCCACGATTACTTTCTGTTTGGCTTTTTCCGCAGCACGGATAAAGCGTTGGCGCAGCTTCTCGCAGTACGGCCAGGTGAAATCGATATGGGTAACCGGCTTGTCCAGGTCCTCAAAAAAAGTATGCGCGCGCCCGTGGGTGTAATCGATGATTTGATCGGGAATGGCAAGGGTCCCCGGCCCGAGGTCGGCGCGTATCCCGCCCACCGAGGCCACCGATACGATATGCGTGACTTTTAGCGTATGCAGCGCCCAGATATTGGCGCGGTAATTCACCTGGTGCGGCGGAATGGTGTGGCCGTAGCCGTGGCGCGCGAGGAAAATCACGTCATGTTCACGCAGCTTGCCGAAAGTCAGTGCGCAGGAAGGCTCGCCGTAAGGCGTGCGTACTATTTCGCGGTGCGACGTTTCCAGGTTGGCGAGCTTGGTGAGCCCCGTGCCGCCGATAATCGCCAGCATGCTTTTCCCCATTTTAGCCATTTTGCTTCAGTGCATAGATCGCGGGCAAATTGCGCCAGGCACCGTACGCATCCATGCCGCAGCCGAAGACATAGCGATTGGGAACGGTGACCCCCACGAAATCCGCGCGTATTGGTTTGTCCTTGCCGATTGCCTTTTCCACCAGCACGGCGCAGTAAAAAGACTTTGCGCCGGCGGCAAGGATGCGCTCGCGTATCGCCGCCATGGTCTGCCCTTCATCGAGAATATCGTCCACCACCAGTACCACTCTGCCTTTCACATTTTCCCGCGGCACGACTTTCCAGTTGATCGTGCTGCCCCGTGTCTCGTCGTCATAGCGCGAGACATGGATGTAATCGAAATCCAGCGGGAACTTCAGCTGCGGCAGCAAATGGCCGGTAAACACTACTGCGCCGCCCATGACGCTTAATACCAAAGGCTGTTGGTCGGCAAGTTTTGCGCTGATTTCACCGGCGACACGTTTTATTGCATCCGTAACGGCAGTGGCGGAACAGACTTCATCCGCAGAATTTAGGATATCCCAGGCTTTATCTTTTGTAAGCTTCAATGCTGTTTTTAAAAAATTTTGACTGGATTATACCCGCTTGCTAAGCGAGGCGAGATAGGAGCTGAATTCTTTCCCTACTTCCGGGTGCTTGGCCGCGTAAGCCAGTGTAGCCTTGAGATAGCCGAGTTTCGAGCCGCAATCGTAGCGCGCCCCCCTGAATTCATAGGCGAGTACCGACTCTTCGCTGAGCAGTGCGGCAATGGCGTCGGTGAGCTGGATCTCCCCTCCCGTCCCCGGCTTGATGCTCTTCAAATAGTGAAAAATTCGCGGCGTGAGAATGTAACGGCCGACCACCCCCAAGGTGGAAGGCGCCTTATCCGGTCTTGGTTTTTCCACAATGCCGGTAATACTATGAAGCCTCGGCGCCAAGGCATCGGTTTTGACGATGCCGTATTGCGAAGTATCTTTTCTCGGCACCTCCTGCACTCCCAGTACCGAGCATTGATATTTGCGGTAAATATCGGTCATTTGCTTTATCACGGACGGCTCGGCATCAATCAGGTCATCGGCGAGAATCACTGCAAACGGCTCATCGCCGATGACGTTGGCGGCGCACAGTACGGCATGTCCCAGCCCCATCGCCTCCGGCTGTCGCACATAAATACATCTGGCGTTCTTGGGAAGAATCTCCTGAACCGACTTAAGCAGCTCCTTTTTGCCGCGCGCGTGCAGCTCGGTTTCGACTTCATAAGCTTTGTCAAAATGGTCTTCAATCGCGCGCTTGCCCCTGCCGGTGATGAACACCAACTCGGTGATTCCGGTGCGCACCGCTTCTTCCACCGCGTACTGGATTAAAGGCTTGTCGACGATGGGCAGCATTTCCTTGGGGCTGGCCTTGGTTGCCGGCAAAAAGCGGGTACCCAGGCCGGCGACGGGAAATACGGCTTTGCGGATTTTGTTCATGGGTCCGAAGTTAATGAGATTCACTTGCCCAGAAGCTTGAGCAGGCCCGCTTCATCGAGAATTTTCACTCCCAATTCCTGCGCTTTGGCCAGCTTGCTGCCGGGGTCGGCGCCAGCAATCACATAATCGGTTTTGCCGGAGACGCTGCCGCTGACGTTGCCGCCCAGCGCTTCGATTCTCTCCTTCGCCTCCTCGCGCGTCAGATGCGACAGGGTGCCGGTGAGTACAAAGGTTTTGCCGTTCACTACGCTAGCGGTTTTTGCTGGCATTCCTTCGCCTTCAGCCCAGCTTACGCCGCAGCCGCGCATTTGTTTAATCACTTCACGGTTGTGCCGTTCGGCAAAAAACTGCGCGATGCTTTGCGCCACGACCGGGCCGACATCCTGCACTTGCAGCAAGGTCTCCGCGTCGGCCTGCATCAGCTTGTCGAGACTGCCGAAGTGCCGCGCCAGGCCTTTCGCCGTCGCTTCTCCCACATTGCGGATGCCAAGCGCGTAAATGAAGCGCGGCAGTGTGGTACGCCTGCTCTTCGCAATCGCCGCCAGCACATTGCCGGCGGATTTTTCAGCCATGCGCTCCAGATTGGCAAGCGCCGTGAGCCCTAGCTTATACAAATCCGCCGGCGTTTTCACGACCTGATTGTCCACCAGCTGGTCAACCAGCTTCTCACCCAGACCTTCGATATCCATTGCTCGGCGCGAAGCAAAGTGCAAAAGGGCCTGCTTGCGTTGCGCGGGGCAGAACAGCCCGCCGCTGCAACGCGCCACTGCTTCATCCTCGGAACGCACCACTTTGGAATGGCATATGGGGCATTGCTTCGGCATCTTGAAATAATCTCCGCCCCGCCGCGGGCCCTTGCGCGCCACACTCACCACCTCGGGAATGACATCGCCCGCGCGGCGCACCACCACCATGTCGCCGTGCCAGACGTCTTTGCGCCTCACTTCGTCCTCGTTGTGCAGAGTGGCATTGGTGACGTTGGCCCCGCCGACAAACACCGGCTTGAGCCGCGCGACGGGGGTAAGCGCGCCGGTCCGCCCGACCTGCACTTGGATATCCAGCACTTCGGTCAGCGCCTCCTGAGCGGGGAACTTGTGGGCCATGGCAAAGCGCGGCGCGCGAGCCACAAACCCGAGCTTTTCCTGCAGACCGAAATCATTGACTTTGTACACCACGCCGTCTATGTCATAAGGCAGGCTGTCGCGTTTTTCGCCGATGCGGCGGTAATAATCGAGCAAGCCTTTTATCCCTCGCACCATCTTGCGTTCAGATGCCACCGGAAAGCGCAGTTGTACCAGATAATCCATCAGCTTGCTGTGCTTGTCGCGCGGCAACGCCCCTCCTTCCGCCCGGCCAACGCCATAGGCGAAGAATGCCAGCCTGCGGCTGGCGGTGATGCGCGAATCCAATTGCCGCAGCGACCCGGCGGCGGCATTGCGCGGATTGGCAAATTCCTTTTCGTTTTTATCCCGCTGCAACCGATTGAGTTTTTCGAAATCCCGCTTCAGTATCAGGACTTCCCCGCGCACCTCAAACAAAGCCGGCAGGCCGCGCGCGGGAAGCCGCAGCGGAATGACTTTGATGGTGCGCAAGTTGGCGGTGACCTCTTCGCCGGTAAAGCCGTCGCCGCGGGTGGCGCCGCTGACCAGCGTTCCTTTTTCATAGGTCAGCCCCACCGCCAGGCCGTCAAATTTTGGCTCAACAGCGTATTCGATTTCCTCTTCCGTTCCCAGACCCTCGCGCGCCCGGCGGTCAAACGCCGCCACCTCATCATCGTTAAACGCGTTGTTGAGCGACAGCATCGGCATGTGATGAACGACTTGCGCGAACTCCTTGAGCGGAGCCGCGCCCACGCGCTGCGTGGGCGAATCGAGGGTCACCAGTTGTGGGTATTTCGTCTCCAGATCGACCAACTCGGCAAATAGCCTGTCGTATTCGCTGTCGGGAACAGTCGGCGCCGCGAGCGCATAGTATTCGTAGTTGCAGCGCTCGATGCTTTCACGCAAGGCGCGAACCCGGTCGACAACCTCCGCCGGCGCTTTCATTCAGGAAAAAAGCCTTAAAGCGCGTGGACTGCCCGCACTGATATTGCGTCGCTCCATGAGCGTATAGACGAC
Source organism: Burkholderiales bacterium (assembly GCA_035543335.1). Classification (NCBI taxonomy): domain Bacteria; kingdom Pseudomonadati; phylum Pseudomonadota; class Betaproteobacteria; order Burkholderiales; species Burkholderiales bacterium. The sequence continues at coordinate 7,310 of DASZZH010000039.1, read as the reverse complement.
CCGCAGTTGCACACGGATTTTTTCCACCCCCGCATCATTAAGCGGGGCCCGGTTGTCGTCCACCAGCCTCCCGCCCAACGCGGCCGCGAGCTGCCTGGCACAGGCGAGCATCTGGTCAAAAACGCGCACCCCGGAAGCCACTCTCGGTACATCCAGGAGCAGGGTCACTCCGGGAATGGAAAGGTTCTTGATTTGCTCCGACGTGAACGGCGCCGCCTCATGATTGAAAAGCGCGTACAGGCTTTCCCCCTGCTCGTTGAGGCAGTGGTAAGCGCCGTCACCCAACAATTTGAGCCCGGCGGCCTCACTCAGCGCGCGCAACTTGGTTCCAGGAAAAGCCGGTCCGCCCTGGGCGATGACGTTAAGTCCTATCGAAATATCCACTTCGGCGCAAAACTCGTCGAGCTCCACGGCTTGTTCCAGCGCGGTATTGCGATCGGGAAGCAAGAGGTCGGCAGCGGTTGCCTCGGCAAAACTTTGGAGCAGATCATAGAACAGGGCAAGCTGCGATTCCTTGACGCAACCCGAGCGGTCGGCAAGCTGCAGGCCGACTTTTACCCGGGAACAACGCACAGAATCGGTTTCAGCCAGTTTCTCCCAGGACCGATTCATTTCGTTATAGCCGCAACCCACTGCTCGGCGCCCGAACTCGAGCAAGCGTTTTGCCAGCATTTTCGTCTCTTCAGCGGAAAACGGCTGGGCGCGGTTTACTTCGGCAATTAAAGCAATCTCCGGATCGAGAGCGGCGTCCGCAGCTTCCGATTGGAACACAGGCTTGGATGCTGGCGGCGCTTTCTGAGTATCAATGCCCCCCAGTCGCGGCTCCACTCTTTCCTCGCCGGGCGTATCCCGGGATTCCAGCAGGACGTCGTGGAATTGGTTTTTGAAAGCGGACTCTGACTTGCGCCGGTATTTTCTCTCCTGCAGCCAGTTGAATGCATAAGTCGCGGCAACGATAAGGATGCCGATTGCCAGCAAGCTAAGTTGCAAGTCGCTCATAATGAGCCCCTATGCGACGGCTTCTTCCCTCAGTTTCATCGCTTCTTCGATGTCCACCGCCACCACCCGCGACACCCCCTGCTCGGGCATGGTAATACCGATGAGCTGGTGCGCGATTTCCATGGTGATTTTATTGTGGCTGATGAACAAAAACTGAATCTGTTCGGACATTTTTCTGACCAGGTTGCAGAAATTTTCAGTATTGGTGTCGTCGAGCGGTGCGTCCACCTCGTCCAGGAGGCAAAACGGCGACGGATTAAGCTGGAACAACGAGAACACCAGGGCCAAGGCTACCAGCGCTTTCTCGCCGCCAGAAAGCAGATGAATCGAACTGGTTTTCTTGCCTGGCGGCTGGGCGATAATTTGCACCCCGCTGTCGAGAATTTCCTCGCCGCTCAGCACCAGCCTGGCCTGGCCGCCGCCAAACAACATCGGGAATATTTCACTCAAATGGCGGTTCACCGCCTCAAAGGTTTCCAGCAGGCGGGCGCGGGTTTCGCGGTCGATGCGGCGGATGGCGTTTTCCAATGTTTCCACCGCTTCTTCCAGATCCTTGGCCTGGTTGTCGAGATAGTTTTTGCGCTCTTTTGCTCTTTGCAGTTCTTCCAGTGCCGCGAGATTGACCGCGCCCAGTGCGGTAATTTCCTCGTTTAAGCGGGCGATTTCCACCTGCAGTGCAGCAGCCTTCATTCCTTTTCGCAAAAGCGCTGCCAATTGTTCTTCGTTGGCGGCGGCAGCGCGCAATTGCTCGGCGTATTGCTCTTCATTCAGGCGCGCTTCCTGCTCTTTGAGCTGCATTTCATGGATTCGGTTGCGCAGTGGCTCGAGCTGGCGCTCGGTGGTAAGCCGTTCTTCCTCGGTCTGTTGCAAGCCGGTAGTGAGTTCTTCCAGCGTGTTGCGCGCCGCGGCCAAGGCTTGCTCCTTGAGCTGCCTTGCTTGTAAAGCCCTTTGCAGTTGTTCTTGGTAAAGGGTTTCGTCCAGATTCCTATGCTCCACGTTACCCCGCTCCAGAGTCTCGCTCAAGCCACATACTTGCTCATCTAATACATTAATTGAATTATGTATTTCATTGATTCTATTTATATTTACCTTTTCTAAAAATCTTGATTCATGGAGTGCCTGCTGGGACTGATTGAGCCGTTCGCGCTGTTCATTTAACCGGGTTTCAGCGGCGCCATGTTCTGCATTGGCATCGTGCAAATGCTCTTGCAGCGCCGCAACTTGAGTGCGGGAGGAAGTAAGATTGGCCCCGGCGGTTTGCTGCTGCTGGGTTTCATGCTCCAGTTGCGGGCGGATTTCTTCGAGCTCGGCGGCAATCTGCTCCGCGCGGCGCTGCGCCTGTTCGGCGTTTTGGGTGAATTTCAGCGCCGCGATTTGCGCTTGGTGGAGTTGAGCCTGCAAAGCTTCGGTTTCGCTCCTTAATGCGGCCGTTTCCGCTTGCAGGGATTGCCATTGCTGTTGCACGGCTTCCAGCGTAGCGCGTTGTTCTTCCAGCAGCGAGCGTTGGTTTCCCGCTTCCACCTCCAGTTGCTCGATTTCACGGCTGCGGGCAAGCACGCCGTGCATTTCCGAGTCTGCTGCATGGAACGAGACGCTGTTGCGGGTAAAGATATGCCCTTCACGGCTGACCAGCAGCGCCCCCGGCGGCAACAGCTCTCGCTGTTTGAGCGGCGCATCATCCGCGCAATAAACGTTGTGCAGCCAGTCCTCGAGTAAGTCACGGATGCCGGGATTATTGAAAGTCACCAGATTCAGAAGCGGCTTTAGGCCGCCCACTGTCGCAACCGATACGCCCTGCGGCGGCAAGACAAACACGGTGAGCTTCACCGGCGGCGTATCGTTCAGCAAATCCTGAAGCCCGGTGGTTTTGCTCAAGCCCAGCGCGCTCAGCCGCTCGCGCAGCACGCTTTCCAGCGCATTTTCCCAGCCTGGTTCAATCCGCAGCTCCCGCCACAGCCTGCGCACTTCCTCGAGATGGTGTTTGGCGAGCCAGGGCTGCAGCTTGCCATCGGTTTGCAGGCGCATCTGTAACTGCTTCAAGGTATCGAGCCGGGCCATGAAGCCGGCCAGCGCCTGCTCACGGGTCTGCAGGTTGTCGTTGAGCGCCTCCTTTTTTTGCTCTAATTCAGGCAGGCGCTGCTGCAGCGAGTCCAGTTTTTGTTGTTTCTCCTTGAGCACTTGTGCGGACTGCGCTGGTTCTAGCTTCAGGCGCTGCAACTCGGTTTGGTCCGTTTTGGGGAGCGTTTCGCGCTCTTCAACCAAACGCAACCGGCGTATCTCGAGCTGCTGCAGCATTTTCTGCGCGTGGGCGCGATGGGTTTCCTCGATTTGCGCCGACTGTTGTGCTTGGGCGAGCTCGCGTTGCAATCCCAAAACCCGCTCTTGGCAGTTACGGAAAGCCTGCTCCACTTCGGGCAGCAGTCGCGCCTCGGCGCCGGCTTTGCGCTCCGCCTCTTCGATCAGCTGCTGCAGCCGGACCCGCTCGCTTTGCAGTTGCGTCAAGGTTTGCCGGGTCGATTGCTTGTGGTCTTCCAGTTGCTCCAGTTGCTGGTGCAGCGAAGCAAGCTGGGATTCGATGCGCTGGCGGTTCTCGCAGATATGCTGGATTTGCTGCTCGAGCCTTGACACTTCACTATTGGCAGAGTAAAGCTCGCCTTGCGCCTGGTGTACCGCATCACCCGCGCTATAATGCCGGGCGCGCACCTGCTCCAACCGGTTCTCAACTTCGCGCAGCCTCGCGGTATCCGCTTCCAGTTCGTTGCCAAGTTTCTGGACTTCCTTCTCGACGCGGTTGCGGCTGGCCGCCGCATCCTGTTTTTTGATCAGCCACAGCAGATTTTGCGAAGTAAGTAGCTGGTTTTGCAGTTCGCGATACTGGATGGCGATACGCGCCTGCTCCTCCAGGTGCTGCAACTGTTTTTCCAACTCCTGCCGCACATCGGCGACGCGCAGCAGATTTTCCCGCGTATCTTTAAGCCGCAATTCGGTTTCCCTGCGCCGCTCGCGGTATTTGGATGCGCCCGCCACCTCTTCCAGGAACACCCTCAGCTCCTCGGGCCTGGCTTCGATGACGCGCGAGATCATGCCTTGCTCGATAATGGCATAGGCGCGCGGGCCCAAACCCGTGCCAAGGAAAATATCGGTCACGTCGCGGCGCCGCACGTGCGTATTGTTGATGTAATAGCTGGATTCGCCGTTACGAGTGAGCACACGCTTGATGGAAATCTCGGTGTAAGTCGACCACTGGCCGGCCGCTTGGCCCCGACTGTTGTCGAAAATCAGCTCGACGCTGGCGCGGGAAACCGGCGCGCGCTCGCCGGAGCCGTTGAAAATCACGTCCTGCATGGTTTCGCCGCGCAAATGCCGCGCCTGGGATTCTCCCAGGACCCAACGTACCGCGTCGATGATATTGGATTTGCCGCAACCGTTGGGGCCGACGATGCCTACCAGCTGCCCCGGGATCGGGATATGGGTCGGGTCAACAAAAGATTTGAACCCGGCAAGTTTGATCTGAGTGAGGCGCAATTTATTGTAGTTAGGTTAAAGGGTTATAATTTGTCGCAGGAGAAGCTGTGTTCATTTTAACCGATTTAATCAGGACAAGTTAATGCCGACTCAAGCCAATAAAAATCTGGAGACCTTTCTCAACCCCAAGGCAGGACGGGACTATCTGATTCACATGGAAATTCCCGAGTTTACCTGCCTTTGTCCAAAAACCGGCCAGCCGGATTTTGCCAAGCTCGCTCTCGACTACATTCCCGACAAGAAATGCGTGGAGCTGAAAAGCCTCAAGCTCTACCTCTGGTCTTTCCGCAACGAAGGCGCGTTCCACGAAGCCGTTACCAACCGCATTCTCGATGATTTGGTGAACGCGGTAAAACCGCGCTACATGCGCCTCACCGCCAGGTTTTATGTCCGCGGAGGAATTTTCACCACCGTGATCGCCGAACACCGCAAACCGGGCTGGGAACCTCCGGTTCAGGTTGATTTGCAGCCGTTCGAAGAACAATCGAACACGCGCTGACTTTCAGGCGGGATTTTCCTGCGACTCCAGTTCCAGGCGACCTGAAAGCAGGCTCGCCGCGATAATCATCGCGCCGCCAATTGTATCCTGCAGGCTCACTGCTTCATCGGCCAATACATAAGCGGATACCGCTCCCACCACCAGTTCGAACATGAATATGACTATCGCGCGGTTGGCGCTCACGTGACTCAAGCCGTATTGCACCACCGGGTTAACCAGAAATATCACCAGCGCCACCAGCAGCAGCAACAACCCATCGTAGCCGCCAAGCCGTGAAGGCAAACCATGCCCGGTACCGGCCGCCACCACCAAACCGAATAACGCCACGCCGGCCCAGATGCTCAGCGCTTTCAGTTGCAGGCTGATGCCATGCGCCTTGCGGGCAAGCACGTTGGACACGGCGAACATAAAGCCGGCGGATAATCCCAGCCATTCCGCGGAATTTTGCGGCAAAGGCCAGCCGCTCTCCAGATGCCACAACATGGTGACCGCACCTGCTAACGAAAGAATCACCACCAGCAAGCCGTAGGTATTGATCCTCTCCTCTAGCAGCGTTCCCGCCAAAATCACCGTCCATAGCGGCGCGAGGTAAAAAAGCAGCAGCACTCGCACCACCTCGCCTTCAATCACCGCCAGCACGTAGGCGAGATTGGTCCAGCCCGCGCTTAAGCCTATCCACAACACGATCCATGAAGCACGGCCAATCTCCTTGAAAGCTCCGCGGTAAACGAGGAGCCCCGCTAGCAGGGCCAAGAAATAAGTGATAAAAGTGGCGATATCACCGGCAATCCCCGCTTCTTGCAAAATCCGGTAGGGATACCAGATGAGGCCCCAAACTATGGCGCCGGTTAAAAGTGCGGAAACCGGCACCAATTTTTGTTTTGTGAACAAGCGCCACGCCTTTATATAATGCGTCGTTCCGGCAAGCTCTCTGCGGAACACGCTCCAAGTCATGAACTCATATCTTGATCGCCTGCAACCCTACCCGTTCCAGAAACTGGCGCGGCTGTTTGAAGGCATCACGCCCAATCCGGATCTGGCGCCGATCAATCTTTCGATTGGCGAGCCAAAGCATGCTGCGCCCGAGTTTATCAAAAAGGCGCTGGCGGACAACCTCAATGGGTTGGCGAATTATCCCATAACCCAAGGAAGCTTCGATTTACGCAAAGCGATTGCCGCCTGGCTGAAACGTCGTTTCCAATTGCGCGAAATCAGCGCGGAAAATGAAATCCTGCCAGTAAACGGCAGCCGCGAAGCCCTGTTCGCTTTCGCTCAAGCCGTGATCGACAGCGGCGCCGGGCAACCGGTGGTGGTGTGCCCCAACCCGTTTTACCAGATTTATGAGGGGGCGGCGCTTTTCGCCGGCGCGACGCCGCAATTTCTGAATTCGCTACCGCAGCATCATTACACTCTTCACTTTAAAGAACTCGATGAATCGATTTGGAGGCAGACACAACTGATTTATGTGTGCTCGCCGGGCAACCCGAGCGGCAGCGTGATGACGCTGGAAGAATGGGAAAAACTGTTCAAGCTTTCCGATCAATATGGATTCACCATCGCTTCCGATGAATGCTATTCCGAACTCTATCTTGACGAAAGCAATCCGCCGTTGGGAGGACTGGAGGCGGCGCAAAAGCTGGGAAGAGAGAGGTTTCCACGCCAGGTGGCATTCGGCAGCCTGTCCAAACGCTCCAGCGTGCCCGGCATGCGCTCCGGTTTTGCCGCCGGTGATGCGCAAATCATCAAGAAATTTCACCTCTACCGCACTTATCACGGCTGCGCCATGAGCCCGCCAGTGCAAGCCGCCAGCATCGCCGCCTGGAACGATGAAGCACATGTGGTGGAAAACCGGCGGCTCTATCGTGAAAAGTTTGCCCGCGTCACGCCGCTCATGAAAAAGTGGATGCCGGGGCTCGAAACGCCGCAGGGCGGTTTTTATTTGTGGGCGCAAACGCCTCTGCCCGATACCGAGTTCGCGTGGCTGTTGTATCGCGACTATAATGTCGCCTTGCTGCCGGGAAGCTATCTCGCGCGCGAAGCGCACGGCATTAACCCGGGCAAAATTTCGTGCGCGTCGCGCTGGTTGCGCCTCTTGCCGAATGCGTGGAAGCGGCGAAACGCATCGCCGAATTCATTGAACAACTTTAGAGCCTCTAACATAATGAAACGGATTTGCGTTGCTGGCCAAAAAGCGATGAATGCGCGACGCGAGGCGTAACTCGATGCCGGGACATCGAGTAAGCCGAGCAACAAAGCAGGCGCGCTTTTTGGCCGCAACCCTTGGGGA
>DASZZH010000038.1 GCA_035543335.1 Burkholderiales bacterium | reverse complement strand
CCTTGGGGACGGCGCGGGTTTCGGCGCATGCCTTTGTCGCTCGCCGCTTATTGGAGAATAACCCAACGGCGCGGCTCGCTTCGCGGCCTGCATCCGAAACCGCAGCCGTCGCACTATTCGTTTCATTATGTTAGAGGCTCTAAGGCAGACCAATGAGCGGGAAAGTGTATTTGATTGGTGCCGGTCCCGGCGCGCCGGATTTGATCACGCTGCGCGGCGCCGAGATTCTCAAGCGTGCCGACATCGTGTTTTACGACGCGCTGGTGCATCCGGACACTTTGGCATTCGCGCCTCGCGCCAGAAAAGTGGCCGTAGGGAAGCGCTGCTCGCGCGTTTCAACCGACCAGCGCTTCATCAACCGCAATCTGGTGGAGGCGGCACATAAATATCAGACCGTGGCGCGGCTCAAGGGCGGCGACCCGATGCTGTTTGGGCGCGCGCAGGAAGAGATCGCCGCGCTCAAGAAAGCCGGGATTGAATACGAAATCGTGCCCGGTGTCACCGCAGCGCTGGGTGCGAGCGCGGAAGTGGGTGTCTCGCTCACGCGCAGGGGATTAAGCCGCAGCGTGGTGATTGTCACGCCGCGCACGGGTGAGGGCGAGGCGGAAGCCGACTGGGTGAAGAGCGTGCTCGCCGCGGATACCGCGGTGCTTTACATGGCGGCCGGCCAGGCGGCGCAAATTTCCGCGATGCTTCTTTCCAGGGGAATGCCGGCGGCCACACCTGCAGTCGTGGTGGAAAAAGCCACGCTTCCCGAAACGAGACAAATCCGCACCACGCTTGCCGGCTTGGGCGAAGCCGGTCTATGGAGTCTTGAGGGGCCGGCGTTGATTTTTCTTGGCGAAGTGTTTCATGAAGCGGTCGCGGACGCGGTGGTTGATGAACTCATGAGCACGGTGAAAACCGCTTTCGGCGGCTGATTGTTGTTCCTGCGGGCGGACCCGCCCGGCTTTCCAAATTCTTTACATGCGGTCGCAGTAGCCGCTGGCTTGGATGCACTGTAAAATTCAAGCTTTATGTTTATTTCCCACGGAATTCCCGACAAGGCGTCAGCGCCGGTGGTCTTGACCATTGGCAATTTCGACGGTGTGCATCTCGGCCATTGCGCGATGCTCAAGCGCCTCGCCGAAACGGCGCGCGCCAGGGCATTGACCTCCTGTGTGCTGACTTTCGAGCCGCATCCGCGCGAATTTTTCACGCCGGACTCGGCGCCGGCGCGGCTCACCAACCTGCGCGAAAAACTGGAATGGTTTGCGGCGTTGGGTGTGGAGCACACCCACATCTGCCGCTTTAATCGTGGTTTCGCGCAATTAAGCGCCGGGGAATTTATCGAGCGCATGATTTGCCGTGCGCTGGATGCGAAGTGGCTGCTGGTCGGCGATGATTTCCGCTTTGGCAATAACCGCACTGGCGACTTTGAACTGCTGCAGTCGTCCGGAAAGAAATACGGTTTTGAGGTGATGCCGATGCCCAGCGTCATTGTCGAAGGAAAACGGGTTTCGAGCACGCTGGTGCGCGATGCGCTGGCGCGGGGTGATCTGGAGCAAGCGGCGCAGTGGCTGGGGCGGCCCTACAGCATCAGCGGCCGCGTGGTGCATGGCGATAAGACCGGCCGCAAAATCGGTTTTCCCACCGCAAATATCAGGATCAAGCATCCGCGCCCGGCGTTGACCGGTATTTTCGCGGTGGAACTGGCGGGCATCGGCGGGCGGGCGCTGAAGGGCGTGGCCAGCCTCGGCGTGCGCCCGACGGTAAAGGAAAACAGCCCGCCCTTGCTCGAAGTTTATGTTTTGGATTTCGACCGCGAGATTTATGGACAGCATGTACGGGTGGATTTCCTGCACAAGTTGCGTGACGAGGAAAAATATCCCGACGTCGAGACCCTGACGCGGCAGATCGCTGTGGACGTGGAGAAGGCAAAGGATTATTTTTTCGCCGCCGAAGCGCAGCGGCACTGAAAAAAATGGTTGACTACAAGAAAACACTGAATTTACCTGGCACACCTTTCCCGATGCGCGGCGATCTTGCCAGGCGCGAGCCGGCGATGGTCAAAGAGTGGCAGGGGAAAAAGCTCTACCAGAAAATCCGCGAGGCCGCCAAAGGCCGCCCCAGGTTCATTCTGCATGACGGGCCGCCGTATGCCAACGGCGACATTCACATCGGTCACGCGGTCAATAAGATTCTCAAGGACATCATCGTCAAAAGCCAAACCCTGGCGGGCTTTGATGTGCCTTACGTGCCGGGCTGGGATTGCCACGGCCTGCCAATCGAGCATCAGGTGGAAAAGCAATACGGCAAGAATCTTCCCGCCGAACAGTTCCGGAAACTTTGCCGCGAGTATGTGCAGTCGCAGATCGTGCGGCAAAAAGAGGATTTTATCCGCCTCGGCGTGCTCGGCGACTGGGAACATCCTTATCTCACTATGGATTTTCGGACCGAAGCCGAGGAAATTCGTGCGCTCGGGAAAATATTCAAGCATGGATTGCTGCAAAGGCGCTTGAAGCCGGTGAACTGGTGTATCGATTGTGGTTCGGCGCTGGCCGAAGCAGAAGTGGAATATGAGGATAAGGTTTCTGAAGCAATTGACGTGGGGTTCCTGGTGGTTGACCGACGCAAGCTGCAAAGCGTGTTTGCCTTGGACGAATTACCAAACCTTCCGGCTTACGCAGTCATTTGGACTACCACGCCTTGGACATTACCGGCAAATCAGGCGGTATGTGTGCACCCGGAATTTTATTATTCACTAGTACAAACGCCTAAATGTTTGCTGATTCTCGCCACTGATCTTGCGCGAGGGTGCGGAGCCCGCTATGGATTGGGACAGGAGCAATTTCTGCATTCATGTAAAGGTAAAGATCTTGAGCGCCTTGCCCTCAAACATCCGTTCTACGAGCGCGAAGTACCTATCATTCTCGGCGAACATGTCACGCTGGAAGCGGGCACGGGCCTGGTACACACCGCGCCGGCGCACGGCGTCGAAGACTACGAAGTCGGCCTGAAATACGGCCTTGCGCCTTACGATTATGTCCAGGGCGACGGAAGTTTCAGCGCGCAAACGCCTTTGTTCGGCAGCGCCAATGTGCGCAGCGTTGACCGCCAGATCATCAAGCTGCTGGAGGAAAAGGGCACGCTGCTCAGGCATGCCAAGCTCACCCACAGCTATCCGCATTGCTGGCGGCACAAGACGCCCATCATTTTCCGCGCGACGCAGCAGTGGTTCATCCTGATGGATATGCCGGGCGCGGACGGCAAAACCCTGCGCGAAAAGGCGTTGCAAGCAGTTAATGCCACCGCGTTCTATCCCGGCTGGGGACAGGCGCGGCTTTATGCCATGATCGCCAACCGGCCGGACTGGTGCATGTCGCGGCAGCGCAGCTGGGGCGTGCCGATCCCGTTTTTCCTGCACCGGAAAACCGGCGAGCCGCATCCGCGCACCATGGAATTGCTGGAACAGGTGGCGCAACGGGTGGAGCTCGAAGGCATCGAAGCGTGGTTCAAGCTCGGCGCAACGGAACTTCTGGGCGTGGAAGCAAAAGACTACGAAAAAATGAAGGACACGTTGGATGTCTGGTTTGATTCCGGCACTACTCATGCGACCGTGCTGCGCGGTTTGGACGGCTACCCCGCCGACATGTATCTCGAAGGCTCTGACCAGCACCGCGGCTGGTTCCAGTCTTCTTTGCTTACCGGCTGTACCATTGACGGCCGCGCGCCGTATCGGAGCCTGCTCACCCACGGTTTCGTGGTGGACGGGCAGGGGCGCAAGATGTCGAAATCGCTGGGCAACGTGATCGCCCCGCAGAAAGTCGCGGATACATTAGGCGCGGATATTTTGCGCTTGTGGGTGGCCGCCACCGATTACTCGGGCGAGCTCTCGATTTCCGACGAGATTCTGAAGCGGGTGGCGGAAGGCTACCGCCGCATTCGCAACACCTTGCGCTTTCTGCTCGCCAATCTCGCCGATTTCGATCCCGAACAGCACGCGCTGCCCACTGAAGAGTGGCTGGAAATCGACCGTTATGCGCTGGTGATGATGAGCGATTTGCAGTCGCTGATCACCGAAACGCATTATCGCAAATACGAATTCCACCTCGTCGCGCAGCTTCTGCAGAATTTCTGCTCCGAGGATCTCGGCGCGTTTTATCTCGACATTCTCAAGGACCGCCTGTATACCGCGGGCACGGACTCGCGTCCGCGCCGCGCCGCGCAGAACGCGCTTTATCACATTGCGCAAAGCCTGGCGCGGCTGCTCGCGCCGGTTTTGAGTTTTACCGCGGAAGAAGTGTGGCGGGAGTTGGGCAAGAATGAAAACGACAGCGTGTTCCTGCACACCTGGCACCAACTCCCGATTCCAAACGCTGTGGCGCGCATCAGAGAGCGTTGGCAGAAACTGCGGCAATTGCGTGGAGCGGTGCAAAAACAGCTTGAAGAATTGCGGGTGGAAGGCCACATCGGCTCCTCGCTTGCCGCTGAAGTCGAGCTCTATGCGGAAGAGAAAATGCTGTCCTATCTCAAGTCATTCGACGATGACTTGCGTTTTGCCTTCATCACCTCCCAGGCGCGGGTGGTGACAGGCAATCACCCCGAGGCAATGCCTGCGGGCATGGACGGCGTGGCGCTGCGAGTGACGCCCAGTCCGCATCCCAAGTGCGAGCGCTGCTGGCATTACCGCGCGGACGTGGGCGCCGACAAAAACTATCCGGCGATTTGCGGACGCTGTGTGAGCAATCTCTATGGCAGCGGAGAACCCCGCCATTTCGCGTAACTGGCTGCGCTGGTTTTTGATCAGCGCGCTGGTGATCGTGCTGGATCAACTCGCCAAATTCTGGATCAGCCAGTCGCTCGCACCCGGCGAGATCGTGCCGCTCACGCCTTTTTTCAACTTGGTGCTGACCTACAACGCCGGCGCCGCGTTCAGTTTTTTGAGCCAGGCCTCCGGCTGGCAGCGCGGTTTTTTCATCGTAGTGGCGCTGGCGGCCTCGTTCCTGATTACTTATCTGCTCAGACGGCATCACCAGAAGAGGCTCTTCAGCCTGGGCTTGAGCCTGATTTTAGGCGGGGCGGTGGGGAATTTGTGGGACCGCATCGTGCTCGGCCAGGTGATGGATTTCCTGGATTTCTACATCCAGGCCTACCATTGGCCGGCGTTCAATGTCGCTGATTCGGCGATTACCTGCGGCGCGGCACTGCTCATCTGGGACAGTTTCAGCAGGCACGCAGCAAGATAGCGAAAGAATTAACGATACGGGTGCGGTTGCTGATTTGTCCAATAACTCCTAAAAGCAACAGGGACGCAGATGCGTCCCTGTTGCTTTTGTTGACCTCGCTTCAACTAGAGGTCAAGGGTTGATTTCACGCCAGAAGATACGCTTGCCTCCGGCGGGCGGTACCAACGGCGGCAACGTATAGATTTGCGGAAGGCCCTGCGTGTTGATGATTTGTTCCAGCTTCCCGTTCACTTCCACCACGACCGGGCGTGTCGACAGGGCAAACCCGATCAAGACGCCCGATACGCCGCCGACGGAAGTGGACAACGGACCGCCCGACGTATAGTTGAGGAAGTAGCGGTAGCTTTTGCCGCCGATGTTGCAGGCGTTGGAATCGGGTGCGTTGGTGGTGAAGCTTAGTATTCCCAGGGACAGTACGGGGTCGGTGTTGCTGCGCTCGCCCGGCGATTTGTTACCCGGATTGAAGTCGATAAACCAGCCGTTTTTGCTGGTGTAGTCCACCGTATTCGACGTGGTAAAGCGCTCGACTGCCAGAGTAGAGGAGTTCACTACCTCGGTGAGCGTCTGCTGGACGAAGTTGGGGCTGCTGTGAACTGCGCCGTAGCCGGAGAAGGTACCCAGAGGATCCTTGATGCCGTAGAACGACTCCTGGGTGGTGGTGCCGAGGTCGGTCGTCCCGAGGTAGCGGCCGGTGCCCACGTACACCATTTCAAGGGTTCCCACGCCGCTCGCCACGATTTCGCCCAATTCCGGCTTGGTGGTGATGGAATTGGTACCGTTGCCCTGGGTGCCCAAGGCGTTGGCGGCGCCCAGAATCGCCAGCAGCGTGGCCTTGTTGCCGGAGGTGGCCAGCGTATTGGGTGTGGCGGCGCTGTCAAATCGCCACAGGTTGCCGTTGAGGTCGCCGCCGTAAACCCGCAAGCTGGTGTTGTCAGTAATGGTGTCGCTGACAAAAGCATTGATCCGCGCCAGGCCGCTGGGTGTGGTGGTGTTGCCGGCGTTAATCTGTGCCGGGCTGTTGGTGGGCGGATTGGGTATGAGCGTCGCGATTTTGTTCAATATCGCGCCGCTGACGGCGTCAACTACATAGAGATAGCCCCCACCCGTGCCCGGCGGGCTGATATTGTTGTAGCCGGAGGTGACCAGCACCACCCATTTGCCGTCGGCGCGCTTGGTGATGACCGGGTTGCCGAAGCTCAAGCCGATATCGCAATCGCTGAAGGTATTGGCCGGCACCGGATCCACCGGCACGTTGTTGGTGGAAGCAATGCAGGTGGCGCTGGATTTGAGCTCCCACAGCGCCTTGGGGCTGGCCGGGTTGGTGATGTCGAGAGCGTAATAACCCCGGCCGCCGGCATTAAAACCGCCCACCAGGATGGTGGCCCAGGTTGCGCTGGAGGTGCCGCAGTTGCTGGTGCAGATGTCGCCGGCAGTCGGTGTGCCATCGACGAAATAGAGATGATTGGTCGAGTAATCAAACCGGGCCAGCTGCCACATGTTGGGCATCACCACCGAGGGAATGTAGGCCCACGTTTCGACGCCGGTGTTGGCATTCAACGCGTGCAGCATGCCGTCGTTCGCTGCCACGTAAAGCGCCGCCTGGCGCGACGTGTTGGCGTTCTTGAAAGCGGAATAGCCTAGGTCGCCGTAGTTGAAAATTGGCAGCCGCACATACACCGCTTCGGCCGACACGATATCGCCCAGTATGTGCGGGCGATGGCGGAACAGGGAGGCATTACCGGAATCCGGTGTGATCAGGGAGTTGACCGGAGTCTCGTAGGCGCGCTGACCGCGGAGGTAATTCACCAGCTTCTGGCCGCAGTCGGCGCCGCCGGGGTTGTCACAGTTGTTTTGTTGTGCGGCAGTCAGCACGCTCCATTGCGACAGCTGATTCCGCCCGCCCGAGGTGCCGTTGAAAAAAGCTTGCTCGGCGGCGGTCAGATTGGCCCAGAGAAAGTTTTTCACCTTGTTCGGTGCGCTGCCATCGAACGTGAAAATGGTGCGCGTATCGCTGGTTGCGCTCACCATGAGATCGAGTTGCGCCTGCGCCGACCAGTTGATGGTGGGAATAAGCGCGCCGGTGGAGGCGTCGATTTCCTGTTCTGTCGTCTCGCCGAACCAATCCACGGTGGTGTACTTGGAACTGAACACAAAGTTGTCGCCCGGCACGATGTTCGGAGTGCTGGTGGCGGCGGCGGACTCGTCGGCGGTGCGCTGGGACAGGGAGGCAAAGGCTTGCAGCAACCCGCTGGTCACGATGGAAGGGCTCTTGGCGCTGAAATACGTGCCGCGGCCGTTGACCGCCGTATGCCACAAGTCGTCAACCGCGGTGATGTCATTGGCCACCGGCACCGGCCAGTTCTTGGAGCCATTTACGACGGCGTTGTAATCAGGGCTGGTGCCTGACGTGTCGTAACCTGGTTTATAGATCAGGGTGCTGTCCAGTCCCAGTCCCATGGTGAACGTGACCATGTGCTGCGCGGTATTGGGATCCTTGGTAGTGGGTGGCACATTGTTCTGGGTTACATCCAGCCCCAGCGCTCCGATCGGGTTGAAGCTCGGTGTGCGTAGGTCGGTGAAGTAATAGTAGTAGGCAACATCCGCCAGCGTGCCGCCGCCATCACCGCCCGAAGCAGCGAAGGCATCGAAGAACGGACGCGCAACGCCCGCCTGACCGTCCTGGTCCCCCATGGCGGTGCCGTCAAGCTTTATGCCGCCGGTGCCGTTCCAATAGCCGTCTGTGATAAAGAAGGTGAGATTTTGCTGACAGGAATATTGTACCGGGTCGTCGCTGATGTAGCCGGCGGCCGAGCTTTTCATGCCGGCGTAATAACGGCCGATGCGCGAGATCGCGGTGCGACTGGGCGTGCTGGAATTGGGAGCGATGGCGTACAGCTTGGTGTACCACTGGCTTTCCTGGCCGCCCACTGAGTTATCAAAAGGTGCGTTCGCCAGCCATTGACTGCTGCTAGTGGCGTTCATCGTATTGAACCCGACCCGGTAACTGGTATTAAGGCGGTTGAAGGCAATTCCGGCGGAGGACTTGACCATCATTATGCGGGTGCGGTAGTAGGCGTACCAGTTGGCGAAATTGCTCATCTCCTCGTTATAGGTGCAGCTCGTCGCGCCGGCGCAGTCGGTACGGCTGCTGGCTTTGGGGTACGTGGCCGTGCCCGACACGATATTTACACGGGTGAAATAACCGTAGCGCGCGCGGGTGAAGCTGCCGGCGAACGCTCGGGAACAGCCGGTAGTGGAACCGTTGCCGGTGGCGCCGATATCGGCAGGCCTAAAATTGGCCGCAGTGCTTGATACGCAGTATCTGACCGTGGCCGGGAAAGTGTACGCGGTTGCCGGGGAGCCGATGGTTTCACTGACGGTGGCTTGGCATGTATTCAGGTTCTCGTCGGTGCAATATTCATTGGGTGAAATGGTGTAGTAGTAAGGCGTAGCATTGAGCGTTACCTGTCTGGTGAAAATGCCTTGAGGGAAACCCTGCATCAATGGCGGCACTGTGGTGCTGGTGCTGTAATTGCTGGGGGTGCCCGGACAGAGCGAGGACCTGGCGATAAACTGCCCTGACGTAGTACCGCTGCCCTCGACCGGGTTCGGTGTCAGATTGCTTCCCGCAGTGGTGTAGGTCAGGGTATTCGGACTCGGAACTGCGGTCACAGTGGCGCCGCCCGAGTTGAAGCCGCTCGTCGAGACCTGTCCGCTGATTTTTATGGTATCGCCGACGACACAGCCGTGAGCAGTGGGGAATACCGCGGTCGCGGTGGTGCCCACGCTCGATAGCTTGGTGATGGGGATATTGCAGGCCGTGGAAACCATGACTTGCCCTGCCGCCGCAGCGGGTGCTGCTAGGCCCGAGGCCACGGTGTAAGTGAAGGTGTTCGTAGCCACGGCCGTGATCGTTTTGGTCCCGTTGAAACCGGCGGGGGTGACCCCGCTAATGGTTACGGTGTCCCCACTTGTGACAACCGAGCAGCCATGGTTTGCCAGTGTCACCGTGGCAGTCGTACCCGAATAGGCGAGACCAATCGAGAAGTTCGGGTTGGTCTGCAGATTGCGCCGGCAATGCACGGCGTCGGTCGGGCCGCTTTGGCTGCCGTCGCACCAGACTTCCTCTGGAAAACTGGTGGTCAGGTTTTTTGTGCTGGTGCTGCCGCCGGGAAACGGATTGACCTTGACTGCGCTCCACAGAAACGACCCGGTATTGTTATAGGACTTGTAAGTGGTGTTGGTGCCGTCGAAGTCCAGCGGCGGGCTGTAAGTCACCGTCGGATCGTAGTAGACGTTGTTAAACTGCTGCGCAAGAAAAGGCGCGCCGGAAGTGCGTGTGCCGCTGTTGACATCACCACCGGGGTTGCAGGTGCCGGAGCCGCGGCACATATTCGAGGTGCTGTTGCCGGCATTGTCCGGCAGAAAATCCCATGCCATACTGCCGGAATCGTCGAGCAGGAACATGACGTTCGGCTTGACTGACGCCGTCGCCGAGGTGAAAAGAGGCGAACTGGCGACATCAGTGCTTGCCGCCTGCGCCAGGCCGCAGCCCCCGAGCAGCGCTGCGGCCACGAGCCAAACTTCTTTGCGCATGAACAATTGACTGTTTTTCATGATGGACTCCCATTAAATGGCCGTTGACCATGCAATTTGCGCTGGTCAGCCGGCACGTTAAATCTGGACAAGGGTCTGTACATAGCTCACTGTATTTCTCGGGCCGATAATGCGGCTGGTGACGCGGTAGTAATACTGCGGCGACCCTGAGGGCCCGATTAACCCCGCTCCCTTGCTGCTGCCCGTCGGGATGCTGCTGCCCGCTAGCACGCTTTTCAGGCAGTTGTTTGCCGCTCCGCCGGGGTCGCCGGTCAGCTTGCACAGGCGGTGTACGACATACGAAACTAGATTCCCCACGGCATCTGCGGGCAGAGCAAGCGATGCACCGGCCCAGTTGTACTGGTCCCAGGTGATCTCGACGCCCTGGCTGGTAGAGGGAGTGTAAGAATAGTAGCCGTTGGCCGTGCTGTCATTCCAAAGAGCGCCGGCGGCGACTTGAGCGAGCAGCCAAGTGCGCGCAGTTTCCACGGCGGCATCCCCCGAGAGAGTAGTGCCCTGCTTGAAAGCCAGGTTGCCGGCAATCAGGTTGGTGGTGTCCACCGAACGGATAAGCGCGATGCCCGCCAGGGTCATGGCCACCAGCATGATAAGCGAAATAAACAGCACCACGCCTTGTTGCCTGCGAAAATTGCGGTTTTTATTTAATGACGTTTTCATTGACGTTTTCATCGCTAAGATCCCCAGATGATATTGCGCAGCGGCACCACCGTTTCGAACATCTTGTAGCGGTAGCAACTGGGCAGGCCGCCGGGTACTGCCATGGTCCCGCCGGTCCACGATGGCGCGACTGTCGTTGCAGTGCAAACACCGGCGGTTGTGGGTTTTTCGTATTGTCCGCTGCGCGCCAAAATGGCCAGGCGCACCGCGATAATCTGCTGCCACTGGGCGTTGGTGCCCGCGCCCGCGGGAGGAATCAGCCCCGGAGTAACGGTGTCCCAGGCATCCACGATATTGTCGCCCGCCACATGTCCGGCGTGCGCTCCAGTATCCTTGCCGTACTGTGCTTGCAGATTGACGATTTCACCCGCTGCAAGAAAAAGGCTGGGGCCGCTGGCATTGACCTGGGTGAACTGCAGGTTGTTGTTTACGGTATCGATGCTGTAAATCCGGTACGCCATGGGGCCGAAGTTGAAAACATTGGAATTGACGTCATAGCCCGAGGCCGGAAATATGGCGCTGTTGTTCCAGTTGGGGGTCAGGCTGTTATCGTGATTTAAGACCGTGTTATTCGCAACGGCGGTGACTTGGGCCAGCGTGCAGTTTTTCCCGGATTGGTAATAGACCACGAGATCGTTCGCAGCCGCGGTGAAGGTACTGCCGATTGTGGACTGCGTGTCGGCCTGCAGGTTGACGTAGGCGAGCGTCTGCGGCAGGCCGGTCATGGTGTTCCTGCTGTAGAGCACGCTCAGCGTATCGGGCAACGCGTTGCCCGAGGCGTCCACGCCGCCGTCGGTGATGACGACAGGGGCGAGAGTCAGCGTGCCGGGATTAGTTGTGCTGCTGTTGTACGAGGTGCTGATGCTGCACCCGAGCGCGGCAAGGCTTATGCCGTAGCCGGACAGGCGCACGTCATGCTCGACGCTGTACAGCGAAATGTTGCCGTTGGTCTGCGCGTCGGAGCCGCTAGTGGTGGTGCGCTTCTGTCCTTCCGCGAGCGCAAAAATCTGCATGATAATGATCACCCCGAGTAGGCCGATCACCATGCCGACCAGGATCTCGACCATTGAAAAACCTTTGTTGCGCGCGACATGATTCATAGCCAACCCGTTCCTAATTGATGTAAGTTGTGGCCATATATTTGTGATAGCTTGCGTCCTGCGGACTCTTCCAGCACAGCACCACCGTAACCTGATTACCGGCGCCGATAATGATTTGCTGTTTGGTCGCCGTGGCGCCCGGCAGGCCGTTTGCCACCTTGGTAGTCCAGGCTGTGACGTTGGCGTTGGCCGAGGGCGCGGCTGTGGGGTTGCAGGAAGGCGGGGCCGCTGCGGTGACCACCGGGGTCGGGTTGTGCGCGTAAGTGGCGAGGTTGGCGCGATCCACCCATATCTGACCGATGATCTGGTTGGCGAAATAGCTCGCGTCGCCCCGGTATTTGGCATCGGCCTGATTCTTGACCGATGCCGCCTGCAGCCCGACCACGGCGAGGATGCCGATGGAAAAAATCAGGATGCCGATCAGGGCTTCCAGCAGCATCACGCCTGATTGTTTTCTGGTATTGAGTATGTATTTCATAATTGGTACTCGCATCAACATTTTCTGGTGTCGCCGGCAGTGGTAATGGCGGGATCGCACATGCGGATCTGCCCGCCTGACTGCACCACGATGTTGAGGCAGCGCATCGGGCCGCCTACAGCGAAACAGGTGCCGCTGTTGGGATTGGTAACCTGTATGGTGGTGGCGCTGGCAAGATCGTTCCGGCCCAGGCCGTTAAATACGATGGTGGCGTCGCCCGCGTTGACCGTGACGTTGGGCGAGCTGAAATTGTCGCTGCCCTGCACGAAGTCGGCCGCGGTATAGACGCCGGTCGACTGGTAATTCATCACCGCCCAGTTAACGCCGGTGGGATCACCGGTATTGCCCGCCGCAAGAGTGGGCAGCGTGGCGGCATTGGGTGTGTTATTGGTCAGCATGAACTGGATCCGCGTGTTGCGCTTGACCGCCTCGCCGCGCGCGAGCTGCATGCCGGTGGAAATGGTTTCGGCGTAGCTGCGAATCTTCGTATTCTGAATAAACGTGTACATCTCGGGAAACCCGGCCACGAGAAGAACACCGATGATCGCGATGGCGATCATCAGCTCAATGAGCGTAAACCCGGCAAACGATTTTGGATAAATCAGCACGATCCGCCTTTCCTGGTAACCCAGCAGTTCGCGTTGCCGGTCCAGCCGTTTTGGGCGGGTTGGGAACCGGCGGTAATGGTGGAAGTTTTGACGTTGGATTCATTAATGGTGTAGACAAAGCCGGCCATTGAAACAGTGCCGGTTGCGGTTACGGTATAAAACTGGTTGGTTCCACCCGCACCCCAGTTGCAGCTGAAGGTGAAGTACCTCATCTGCGGGGCGCCGGGCATCGCCACGCCGCAAACAGCCGCAGTCGATCCGTAATCGCGGTTGTCCTGGTAATACTGCTCCTGCTTGACCCGCAAATTCGCCAGGTTCGAGGTGGCTTCGGGGATTTTTCCACGGGTGACGTAATCGTTGTAGGAGGGTAGTGCAATGGCCGCAATTATCGCCATAATGGCGACGACGGTCATCAGTTCAATCAAGGTCAATCCGTTTTGCGTTTTCATGAAGAACCCTTTCCTGATGAGCTGAATCATAGAAGGCTCGATTTGGTTAAAGCAATCGCAGCCGATGAATGGTCATTTTGTTAGAATAAACGGCGTCATCAACGAAAGGAATGTGACTTTTGTCACAAGATTTTGTCGTCATTGGTGCCGGAATTATCGGTCTTGCCACTGCGCTGGAACTCGCCAGGCGCGGGGCCAAAGTCACCGTGCTGGAGCGCGGTGTGGCGGGCGGCGAATCCTCATGGGCGGGCGGTGGAATACTTTGCGCGCTTCCGCCATGGCAATATCCACCCGCGGTCACGCGTCTTACTCTGTGGAGTGAGCAGCTCTATCCCAGCTGGACCGGTGATCTCTTTGCAACGACCGGCATCGACCCGGAATACCACCGCAGCGGCCTGCTTATGCTTCCGGATTTTGAAAGGGAAACCGCAAGGGTCTGGTGCCGCAAACACCTGGTTGAATGCGTGCCGGTGCAGTCCGGCGATATTTGCGCGCACATTACACTGGATGTGGGTGCGTTATGGCTGCCGCAAGTGGCGCAGGTGCGCAATCCGCGCTTGATTAAAGCCCTGCAGCGCAGACTGGAAATGGCCGGAGTCAAAGTAATCGAGCACTGCGAGGTCAGCGCATGGAAAATTTTCCGGCAGCAATTGGTGAGCGTGGTGACGCCGCGCGGCGAGTTTTCCGCCGCAGGCTACATTGTTTGCGGCGGCGCGTGGAGCCGGCACATCACCGGTAATTTCTCGCTGCAACTCGACATCAAGCCGGTGCGCGGGCAAATGCTGTTGCTCAAGGCACAGCCGGGTTTCTTGACTTGCATCGTGCTGCAAGGCGGGATTTATCTCATTCCCAGAAAAGACGGGCATATTCTGGTGGGCAGCACGGTGGAAGAAACGGGTTTCGACAACAGCACGACCGAGGAAGCGAAACGCGAATTATTGTCGCGCGCGACGAGGCTGTTCCCGCAGCTCAACGAAAAATTGCTGGTCAAACAGTGGGCGGGGTTGCGTCCCGGCTCGCCACACAATATTCCGACCATAGACCGACACCCGCAGTTGGAAGACCTTTATATTAATAGCGGGCATTTCCGCTACGGTGTGACCATGGCCCCGGGAAGCGCAAGAATACTTGCCAATTTGGTGTTAGGAATAGTCGAACCCATCGACACTACTGCGTATCGGTGGCCGGAGAAAAGCCGGGTGATGCAAGCGGAGGATTAAGGTAAAGCAGAAGAGCCAGATTAGACAGAGTCCAATTTTTGGCTTACAATTAATTTGAATGATGAAACCCACTGAATATACCCGGGAAAACATGGCTAAGCTCCTGCGCAGCCATAACATTAATCCGACCCACCAGCGGATTGAAATCGCCCACACCCTGTTTTCCCGTCAGGAACATCTTTCCGCCGACCAAGTCATGGCGATTGTCAACACCCGGCATTCGGAAACATCCAAGGCCACGGTCTACAATACGCTTAATCTGTTCCTGGGAAAAAAACTCATTCGTGAAGTGATCGTGGACCCGAACCGGGTTTTTTACGATCCCAACACCAGCAATCACCATCACTTTTATGATGTCGAAACCGGCCGCCTGATGGACATCGACGCGTCCGACATCAGCGTCTCCGGCTTGCCGCCGCTGCCCGAAGGCGCGGTCACCGAAGGCGTGGACATCATTGTCCGCATCCGCTCCAAAGCGGCTTCTTGATTCCATTCCCCGCTGCTATAATCCGCTCTAAGGAACCTCTGATTAAATCCCACATGGGCGCGACGGCGGCTTTCCGCGATGGATGGCGCGAAGCGAGGCGCAGTGAATGGTCGATCCCCTTCACAAGCCGAGCGACAAAGCCAGCCGCGAGGACAAGCGCCCCGGACTCGGTCTCGCGCAGCGTGGTGCGGGAAGGGGCGCAAGTTGCCGCAAGCAACACCGTAAAACGGGGCGCTCATGCTGCCGCTCCCGCACCCCAAGCTTCGCTCACCGTGTCGCGGCAGCCGTCCCGTCCGGGTTGCGGCAAAAAGCGGCCCTCGCGTCGTCGCGCGTCTCGCGATCACCCACTTTTTGCCCGCAACGCGCTCCATGGAGGATTTGATCAGAGGTTCCCTATGCTGATGTAGCTCAGCTGGTAGAGCAACTGATTCGTAATCAGTAGGTCGGTGGTTCGAATCCACTCATCAGCACCATCCTGTCTGTTGTTCCACTCGGGGGTCCCATGCCCAAAAGCAACCCGCCGCTCAAGGGACTGAGAGTCATCGAGCTCGGCACGCTGATAGCCGGCCCTTTCTGCGCGCGGCTGCTCGCCGAGTTCGGCGCCGAAGTGATCAAGATCGAATCGCCAGACGGCGGCGATCCGCTGCGCACCTGGCGCAAGCTTTATAAAGGTACCTCATTGTGGTGGTTGGTGCAGGCGCGCAACAAGAAGTCGGTCACGGTAAATTTGAAAGCGTCCGCAGGCCAGGAAATTGTGCGCAAGCTGGTCAAAGACGCCGACATCCTGGTGGAAAATTTCCGCCCTGGCGCTTTGGAAAAATGGGGGCTCAGCTGGGACGCGCTCTCCCAAATCAATCCCGGGCTGGTGATGGTGCGCCTCTCCGGTTACGGGCAGACCGGACCGTATCGCGACCAGACCGGTTTCGGCGCAATTGGCGAATCGATGGGCGGGATTCGTTTTCTCACCGGCTATCCCGACCGCCCTCCGGTGCGCGTGGGCATCAGCCTCGGCGATTCGCTGGCGGCGATGTACGGCGTGATCGGGGCGCTGATGGCGATTTACCATCGCCAAGTGAACGGCGGAAAGGGGCAAGTGGTGGACGTCGCATTGTATGAATCGGTGTTCAGCCTGATGGAGAGCCTGCTTCCCGAATACGACATGCTGGGCTTTGTGCGCGAGCGCAGCGGCGCATCGCTTCCCGGCATCGTGCCTTCCAACACTTATTCGTGCCGCGACGGCAAATACGTGGTGATCGGTGCCAATTCCGACGCGATTTTCAAACGCATGATGCTGGCGATAGGCCGGGATGATCTGGCCAACGACCCGCAACTCGCCACCAATGCCGGCCGGGTGCCGCGCACCGAAGAACTGGACCAGGCCATCGGCGCGTGGACTTCGCGGCATGATCTGGAACAAGTGCTGCCGGTGCTGAACCAGGCGGAAGTACCGGCAAGCAAGATCTACAGCATTGCCGACATCGTCAACGACGTTCACTACCAGGCGCGCGAAATGATCCAGCAGTTCAGCCTCAAGGATGGCAAACCCATCAAGCTGCCCGGCATCGTGCCGAAGCTGTCGGAAACGCCGGGCGCGACAGCATGGCTGGGCCCGGAGTTGGGAGAACATACCGCTGAGGTGCTGACCGGTCTCGGCATCGATGCCAAGCAGCAAAGAATTCTCAAGCAGCAGGGCGTCATCTAAGCCGTCGCCGACTGTCGCGGCCGCGGAACATCGGCTGTGATACAAACGGCGCGCTTAGGGAACCTCTGATTAAGTCCTCCGCAGATTGCGTTGCTGGCAAAATGCGGAGGGATGCGAGGCGCGCGACGAAGGTCGTAGCTCGGACTACGACACCGAGGAGGGCCCGCGTAGCCGTCCGCACCTGCGAAGCTGTGCAGCGGAGCGGGCCAGCGCTCGCCTTCGCGGTCGCACGTACCGAGGCTCCACGCTCCGGCGAGCACGACACAGAAGCCGCATTTTGCCGCAACCCGGATGGGACGGGGCTTTCCGGGCGGTCTGCTTTGTCGCTCGGCTTGCCAAGGGGAATGGCCATTGGCTGCGCCTCGCTTCGCACATCCCATCCCGGAAAGCCGCCGTCGCAACCGCGTGGGATTTAATCAGAGGTTCCTTAGTTCAACACGCGCTTGAGCCATACGCCGATATCCCGGATTTCTTCCGGACACAGCGAGTGCGGCATCAGATACGGGTGCCATTCCACCTTGTAGCCTTGTTGTTCCAGGCGCTGCCGCGATAAGTTCGCGAGCAGCAATGGGATAGTGGGATCCGCCGAGCCGTGCGCCATGAAGATCGGCACATCCGCGTTGGCCGCGTTCGCCTCCGCAGCCAGCGTCGAGGGGAGCGGCAAATAAGCGGAGAGCGCCAGCACGCCGGCCAGCCGCTCGGGATGACGCAGGCCGGCTTGCAGGGCGATCGCGCCGCCCTGGGAAAAGCCCGCCAGCACGATTTTGCCGGCGGGAATGCCGCGGTTTTTTTCGCGCGCGATCAGCTTTTCAATTTCCCGCTGCGATTGGCGTAAGCCTGCTTCGTCTTCGCGCAACGACAGATCGGCGGCGGCGATGTCGTACCAGGCGCGCATCACGAAGCCGCCGTTGATGGTGACCGGCTGCATCGGCGCGTGCGGAAAAATGAAGCGCACCGCAAGCCGCGGCGGCAACCCGAGCTGGTCCACCACCGGCACGAAATCATTGCCGTCAGCGCCGAGCCCGTGCAGCCAAATCACGCTTGCCTGCGGCCCGGAGCGCGTTTCGATTTCAATCGCGGGCAGGAAACCGGACATGCTTTTATTTTACAAAACGCCCGCGCAGCCAGGCGCTCGCCGCGTCCACCACGGCGACCAGCGCCAGCATGGCGAGAATCACCGTGAACGCCTGTTTTTGCTGGAACAGGCTCAAGGAAAAATACAGCATCTGGCCGAGACCGCCCGCACCCACGAAACCCAGAATCGTCGCCATGCGGATGTTGTTTTCCCAGCGATAAAGCGTGTAGGCAATCAGCTGTGGCAGGATGCCCGGAAAAGTTCCGTAGAAAAACGCGCCGACGCGCGGGCTGCCCGAGTGCAGCAGCGCCAGCGCGGGCTCAGGCGGAGTGTTTTCCAGGGTTTCGCCGAAAAGCCGGCCGAGCACTCCCGTCGTGTGCGCGGCGAGCGCAAGCGTGCCGGCGAAAGGTCCCAGGCCGGCTGCCAGCACCATCAGCGCCGCCCACACCAGTTCCGGCACCGAGCGTAGGAAATTGAGCAGGAACCTGGCCACGGCGCGCGGTGCCCAGCCGAAACGCCCGCTGGCGGGAAGCGCGACGACGAGGCCGAACATTGCGGCGAGCCCGGTGCCAACGGCGGAAATCGCCAGCGTTTCCAGCGTGCCCTGCCCGATGCGCGTGAGATAGTCGCGCGTGAGATCGGGCGGGAAAAACGAGGCGAGGTAAATCAGCATTTGCGCCAGTGCCTCGGCGGAGAAAAAATGCGTGAGGTCGAGCGCAAGAAAGTAAAAGCTCGACGCGGTCGCGGTGAACAAACCCAGAACCACGAGTGCGGGCAGCAGTCTCATGCCAGAGCCTTGCGCAAGACGGCGCTCACCGCATCTGCGAGCAGCACCAGAATCAGGAACATGAGGAGAATGGTGCTCACCTCGCCGCCATTCAACATGCGCAGCGAAAGCTCCATCATCTGCCCGAGTCCGCCCGCGCCAACAAAGCCCATCACCACCGAAGCGCGCACCGCGCATTCCCAGCGATAGACGCTGTAGGAGACGAGTTCGTGCAGCGCGCCCGGCAGGATGCCGTAGCAAAAGGCGGCGAATCGTCCGCTGCCGCTCTCGAGCAGGGCGCGCGCCGGGCGCGTGTCGCCGGCTTCGAGTATTTCCGAGTACACCTTGCCGAGCATACCGGCATAGGTCACCGCGATTGCCAGTACGCCAGCGGCGGGCCCCAGACCCACCGCCCGCACAAAAAGAAGCGCCCATACGATTTCCGGGACGCTGCGCAAAATAATGAGGAGAATGCGAGTGGGGATACGGATGAGTTGCCCCAACCAGCGCCCCGGTCCGGGGCCGATGCGCGCAATCGACAGGCTGCGCGCCACCACCAGCGCCAGCGGAAAGGCGGCAAACATGGCGAGCGCGGTGCCCGCGGTGGCGAGCGCGAGCGTCTCGAGCGTCGCCCTGAGCACCAGCATGAGAAAATCCGGCGATAGATTGAGCGGAAAAAACGTAGCCGCAAACTGCGCCATGATTTGGCGGTTGCGCGCATCAAAAAGCGTCATGGGATTGAATTCGGTGAGGCGCAAAGCTGGCCACGCGAGAAGCAGCGCAACGAGTGTCAGCGCAAGGCGCGACAGGGCCTCGGGGTCGCGCTGGGGCTGGCTCAGAAGCATAAAGGCTTGCGCCGTATGCCTTGTTCAAATGCCAGCGGCCGGTTGTCCTGAGTGGGAACGGCGGCGTTCTCGCTGGCGTAGAGATTCTCGAGTAAAGCGTTTGATACGCGCACCGGCGGAAGATCGAATTGCACCACACCGGTTTTGATGCCGACGATGCGTGGAAACCAGCGCAAGGCGAGGTCCACCGCGTGCAAGCTGGCGACGAGCGTGATACCGCGCGACACCGCTTCGCGGTTCAGTTCCCCCACGGTGCGGTCGGCGAGAGCGGGATCCATGGCGGAAACCGGTTCGTCGGCGAGCATCAGTTCCGGCTGCTGGTAAAGCACGCGCGCGATGCCCACGCGTTGCAACTGTCCACCCGACAGGCGCTCGCAGCGCTCGAACAGCCGGTCGCCGATTTCAAGTCGCGCCAGCAGCGCGCGCGCTCCCGGAATATCTGCAGGATAAAGCAGCGAAGCGAGCGACTTCCACAGCGGCCAGCGCCCGAGCCTGCCCGCAAGCACCGTGGTGACCGCACGTTGCCGCCCGGGCAGCGGCGGCGCTTGGTGCACCATGCCGATGCGCGAGCGGAGGCTACGCAGCGCCGCGCGTGAAAGCCGCCACGGATTTTCGCCCAGAATCCGCACTTCTCCCTGGCTTGGCCTCAACGAAGTCGCGAGTATCCGCAGCAAGCTTGTTTTGCCGGCGCCGGAAGGGCCAATCACCGCGACGCGCTCGCCCCTCTCCAAGGATAGGCTCACCTTGGAAAGCGCCTGGTTTCCGCCCGGGTGCGTGAGGCTGATTTCTTGCAGGGCAAGACTCAAGCGGCTGTCCTCGATTATTTCAAAAAGCCCGCAGAGCGCGCGGCTTTCTCGATGTTTTTGTAGTTTTCGGGCCGGGTCGGAATGAAGCGCGAGGCGCGCTGCAGCCCCATGATTTCCTTGTGCGCCGGGTTGTTTGGGTCAAGCTTTAGGAACGCCTCGGTGAGTTTCTGCACGAGCTTGGAGTCGAGATCGCCGCGCACCGTCCAGTTATAGTCGTAGTAGGGCGGCGTGGTCCAGAACACCTTCACTTGCTTGGTGTCGACTTTGCCCGACTCGACCAGTTTTTCCCACACCGAAGCGTTGAGCACGCCGGCCTCGGCCTTGCCTGCAGCGACCCAGGCCACTGTCGCATCATGCGCGCCGGAATAGGCGACGCGCTTGAAATCGCGCTCGGGATTGATGCCGTGCTGGAGCAGGAAATAGCGCGGCATGAGGCTGCCGGAAGTCGAGGAGACCGAGCCGAAGGTGAAGGTCTTGCCTTTCAGGTCTTCCAGCTTGTTGATGCCGCTGTTTGCGCTGGTAATGAATTTGCTGGTGAATTTCTCATCCTCGGCGCGCTGCGCGATGGGAATCGCGTTGCCGGTGCGCAACCGGGCCTGCACGAAAGTGAAGCCACCGAGCCAGGCCAGGTCGATTTTTTTCGCCGCCAACGCTTCCACCACGGCAGCGTAATCGGTGACCGGCGTCCACTCGACCTTCATGCCGACTTCTTTTTCCAGATATTGGCCCAGCGGCGCGAACTTGCGCACAAGTTCGGTTGGAGCTTCATCGGGGATCGCCGAAACACGCAGCACATTATCGGCGCAAAGAGAGGTGGAAAAGAGAAACAAACAAAAGGCAACCAGTTTGGCTTTCATACTCTAAGGCCCTTTCTTAAAATGGGTATAGGTCTTGAAAGACATAATGGTCCTCACGGTTTTGAGTTGCGGAAAAGTCATCCTAGCATCGGTTATAATCGCAGGCAACAGCAGAAAACTCTGCGCAATTAGGGCTTGGGACGAATCGCCGATTTCGGACGGAACACCTTGATTACGGCCTCGTGGGTTTCGATATACGGCCCGCCGATGAGATCGATACAATACGGAACGGCGGCGAAAATTCCATCCAGCGTTTCCTTGATGGCTTTCGGCTGGCCGGGAAGATTGAGTATCAGCGCTTGTTTGCGGATGACGCAGACCTGACGCGACAGAATGGCAGTGGGCACGTATTTCAAGCTCACTGCGCGCATCGCTTCGCCGAATCCCGGTATCACCTTGTCCGCCACCGCCAGCGTGGCTTCGGGCGTGACATCGCGCGGCGCCGGCCCGGTGCCGCCGGTGGTGAGCACCAGATGACAGCCGGCTTGATCCACCAGTTCTTTCAGCGTTGCCTCGATTTGCGCTTGCTCGTCGGGGATGAGGCGCGACACTATTTTCCAGGGATTGGTCAGCGCCGCGGCAAACCATTCCCGCAGCGCGGGAATGCCCTGATCCTGATACACGCCCTGCGCGGCGCGGTCGCTGATGGAGACCAGGCCAATTAGAAGCTCATCATTCATGACATGTAAGTATAGCGGATAGCCTTAGCGCAGATCGGGAATCAGTTCCTGCAAGGCGTAAAACAACAAGTGGAAGTTTCGCGGCGGCTTGCCGACAGATGCTTCCTGTTGCGTGTTGCGAATCAGCGCACGCAGCCGCTGGCTGTCGGCCTGCGGATAGGTTTGCAACAATTCCGCGAGCGCGGCTTCATCGGCGAGCAGCCGTTCGCGCCATTGCTCCACCAAGTGCAAGCGCGCGCGGTGGCTCCGCGAGTTGCCGCGCCATTTTTCCAGTTGTTCGCGGATCGGCGCGGCATCCACTTCGCGCATGAGCCTGCCAATATACTGCATCTGGCGGCGGCGGGCCTCGAATTTGTTGATTTTGCCCGCTGTGATCACCGCGTCGTGAAGGCTTTCCGGCAACTCCAGTTGTTCAAGCTGCCCGGCATTCAAGGCCACCAGTTGCTCGCCCAGGTCCTGCAGGGCATGCATTTCCTTTTTGCGCCTGGTTTTGCTTACCGGTTCGTCCATGACTTGCTTATAGCATGGAATTGAAGCTGATATCATACAAGCAACCCCGCACCCTTCCAAAGCCAGGGAACTAATGCCCAGCGAACGCTTTTCCTATTCTCCGGACCGCCTCAAGCAAATCGCACAGGATGTTTTGCTCCGCGCTAAAGAGGACGGCGCAAGTGCCTGCGAGACTGATGTATCGGAAGGCCAGGGCTTGAGCGTCACGGTGCGCAAGAATGAAGTCGAAACCATAGAACACAACCGCGACAAAGGCGTGTCGGTGAGCGTTTATCTCGGCAAACGGCGCGGCCATGCCGGCACTTCGGATTTTTCGCCGCAAGCCCTGCGCGATACCGTGGATGCGGCGATTTCGATCGCGCGCCACACCGCCAGCGATGACTGCTCCGGTCTTGCCGATGAGAAACTGCTGGCGCGCGAGACACCTGATCTCGATCTTTATCATCCCTGGCAACTTTCGGTGGAGCAGGCGATTGAGCTGGCACGGGGGTGCGAGGCGGCGGCGTTTGCGGTGGGCAAGCAGGTAGCCAATTCCGAGGGCGCGAACGTTTCCGTGCATCAAGCGCAGTTTGTCTACGCCAACAGCCTCGGTTTCATGGGCGGGTTTCCCAGTTCGCGCCACAGCATCGGTTGCGCGGTGATTGCCGGCAAGGACGAAGCGATGCAGCGCGACGACTGGTTTGCCGTCGCGCGCGCGCCCACCGATCTGGAAGACGCGCAAAGTGTGGGAAGAAAAGCGGGAACGCGCAGCGTGCGGCGCCTCGGCGCGAGAAAAATCGTAACCGTGCAGGCGCCGGTGCTGTTCGAGGCGCCGGTTGCGGCGGGCCTGCTCGGCCTTTTCGTCGCGGCGGCAAGCGGCGGCAGCCTGTACCGCAAATCGTCTTTTCTGCTCGACAGCGTGGGCAAGCGAATCTTTGCACCTTTCGTGCAAATCAGGGAATTGCCGCATATAAAAAAGGGCCTTGCCAGCAGCGCGTTTGACGACGAAGGAGTGGCGACACGGGAGCGCGACGTGGTAATAGACGGCGTCCTGCACGGTTATTTTCTCGGCAGCTATTCAGCGCGCAAGCTGGGCATGCAATCCACCGGCAACGCCGGCGGCAACCATAATCTCATTCTCGAAAGCGGTGAGCTGGACTTAAACGGTCTCATCAAAAAAATGGGCAAGGGCTTGTTGGTCACGGAATTGCTGGGGCACGGTGTAAACATGGTGACGGGCGATTTCTCCAACGGTGCTGCGGGTTTCTGGGTGGAACACGGAGAAATCCAGTACCCGGTGCAGGAAATCACCATTGCCGGAAACCTTAAGGACATGTTCCGCGGCATTGCGGCAGTGGGCAGGGATAGGCTGGTGCGCGGCTCGCGGCAGTGCGGCTCGATTCTGATTGATAACATGACCGTCGCCGGGGATTAAGGCGGGCTCAAACGCGGGTTCCTACCGACTAGCGGTTTTCGGCGCCGGATCTATCCACAAAAGGCCGGGGGCACGCAGCCCGGTCTGCCATGTTAAAATTAAACTTTTAACTGACTGTTTAAGAAAGCCACCCATGTCCTTTTCCATACAAAATACTCTGGCCAATATCGACCCGGAATTGTGGCAGGCGATTTGCGCCGAAAACCAGCGCCAGGAAGATCACATAGAGCTGATTGCCTCGGAAAATTATGCCAGCCCGGCCGTATTACAGGCGCAGGGTTCGGTGCTCACCAACAAGTATGCCGAGGGCTATCCCGGCAAGCGCTACTATGGCGGCTGCGAGTTCGTGGACATCGCCGAACAACTGGCGATTGACCGCGTGAAAGCGCTGTTCAATGCCGAATACGCCAACGTGCAGCCGCACTCCGGCAGCCAGGCCAACCAGGCGGTTTACCTCTCGGTATTGAAACCGGGCGACACCATTCTCGGCATGTCGCTGGCGCACGGCGGGCACCTCACGCACGGCGCGGCGGTGAACTTCAGCGGCAAAATCTTCAACGCCGTTACTTATGGCTTGCATCCCAAAACCGAGGAAATTGACTACGACGAAGTGCAACGGCTGGCAAAACAGCACAAACCGAAAATGATCATCGCCGGCGCCTCAGCCTACGCGCCGGTAATCGACTGGAAGCGCTTCCGTGAAATCGCCGATTCCGTGGGCGCTTATTTGTTCGTGGACATGGCGCATTACGCCGGATTGGTCGCGGCGGGCTATTATCCCAATCCGGTGGGCATTGCGGATTTTGTTACCAGCACGACGCACAAGACACTACGTGGACCGCGCGGCGGGTTCATCCTCACCAGCAAGGAAGAACACGCCAAGGCGATTAACTCCACCATTTTCCCGGGCATTCAGGGCGGGCCGCTGATGCACGTGATTGCCGCCAAGGCGGTCGCGTTCAAGGAAGCGATGAGCAAGGAATTTAAGCAATACCAGGAACTGGTGATAGACAACGCGCGGGTGATGGCTAAGGTGCTGCAAAACCGCGGCGTGCGCATTGTCTCGGGACGCACCGACTGCCATTTGTTCCTGGTGGACCTGCGCGCCAAGAAAATCACCGGCAAGGACGCTGAAAGCGCGCTGGGGCGGGCGCATATCACGGTCAACAAGAACGCCATTCCCAACGATCCGCAGAAGCCTTTCGTCACCAGCGGCGTGCGCATCGGCACGCCGGCGATGACCACGCGCGGCTTCCAGGAAATCGAAGCCGAGCAGTTGTCGAACCTGATCGCCGACGTGCTTGAAGCGCCGAACGACCAGAAAGTCATTGCACGCGTGGCGGGAGAAGTAAAAACGATGTGCGCTAAATTCCCGGTCTATGGGAAATAAGGGATGAGGAGTTAGGAGTAAGGAGTAAAAAAAGATGTTGACTTACACCCCTCACCCCTCACGCCTTACTCCTTACTGCAAATCATGAAGTGCCCTTTCTGCAATGCGCAAGACACCCAGGTGGTAGATTCGCGGGTGAACGAGGAAGGCACCAGCGTGCGCCGGCGCCGGCGCTGCGTTTCGTGCATGAAGCGGTTTACCACGTACGAAACCGTGGAATTGCGCCTGCCGCAGATCATCAAGCACAACGGCACGCGTACCGAATTCGACCGCAACCGGCTGCATACCGGCTTCATGCGCGCGCTGCACAAGCGGCCGGTTTCGGCCGAGCGGGTGGATGAAGCGATAGACCGGGTGACGCAAAAGCTGTTGAGCCTGGGCGAGCGCGAAGTGCCGTCACGGCTGATAGGCGAATTGGTGATGAAGGAACTCTATAAAATGGACAAGGTCGCCTACATCCGCTTCGCGTCGGTGTATCGTAGCTTCCAGGATGTCGAGGATTTTCGCGACGTAATTGAAGAAGTGCAACAACCCGCCAAAAGCCGCTCACGCCGCCGCAAGGCGGATTAAATAGTTTTTTCTATGTTTTCTCCCGCAGATCATGAGTTCATGGCGCAGGCGCTGCGCCTCGCTGAAAAAGGTTTGTACAGCACCAGTCCCAACCCACGCGTAGGTTGCGTGATGGTGCGCGCAGGCAAAATTATCGGCGAGGGTTGGCATGAAAAAATCGGCGATCCGCATGCTGAAATCCTTGCGCTCAATCGCGCGGGAGAGGAAGCGCGCGGCGCAACCGCCTATGTGACCCTCGAACCGTGCAACCACCAGGGGCGCACGGGGCCATGCACCGAAGCTTTGATTAAAGCCGCTGTGGCAAGAGTGGTGGCGGCGATGCAGGATCCCAATCCCCTGGTCAATGGCGCCGGTACCACCAAGCTTAAAACCGCCGGCATCCAGGTTGAGAGCGGTTTGCTGGAAAACGAAGCGAGCGAACTCAACATTGGCTATGTTTCGCGCATGACCCGCGGCCGCCCCTGGGTGCGCATGAAAATCGCCGCAAGCCTGGACGGCAAGACCGCGCTCAACAACGGCAAAAGCCGATGGATTACCGGCGAAGCCGCGCGGCGCGACGCGCATCACTGGCGCGCGCGTTCCTGCGCGGTGTTGACCGGCATCGGCACGGTGAAAGACGATGACCCGCAATTGAATGTGCGGCATGTGAGCACCCCGCGGCAGCCCGTTCGCGTCGTGGTGGACAGCCGGCTGGAGATTTCTCCTTCGGCCAGAGTTCTGCAAGGCGGCAGAGTTGTGATTTATTGTGCAGTCAGTGACGAGCAAAGAGCGGCCCGGCTGCGCGAAAAAGACGTGCAGCTGATTGCCCTGCCCAATAGCGAGGGCAAGGTCGAGCTTTCTCAAATGATGGCACATCTGGCGAAGCTGGAAGTAAATGAAGTGCTGGTGGAGGGCGGCTTCAAGCTCAATGGCTCGCTGTTGCAAGCGGGGCTGGTAGATGAGTTGTTGATTTATCTCGCGCCGCATCTGATTGGCGATAATGCGCGCGGCATGTTTCATCTTTCCGAACTCGGCGACCTCGCCGGCCGGTGCGAACTTAAGATCCTTGATCTGCGCAAGGTGGGCGAGGACATGCGCGTGCTGGCGCGTCCGGCTTGAAACCCATGGGCGGGTTCAAGGATCATTTCTCCGGCCATGCCGCCAAATATGCGCAGTTCCGGCCGCATTATCCTTCCGGGCTGTTCGCTTGTCTCGCTTCGCTTGTATCCTCTCGAGAACTTGCCTGGGATGCGGCGACCGGCAACGGGCAGGGGGCGCTGGATTTGGCGCCTTATTTCGAGCGGGTTGTGGGCAGCGACGCCAGCTCCGCGCAAATCAAAAACGCCATGCCGCATCCCAAAGTGACTTACCGTGTGGAACCCGCCGAAGCGACGAAGTTCGAGCCACAAAGCGTGGATTTAATCAGCGTAGCGCAGGCGCTGCACTGGCTGGATTTGCCGAAATTCTATGCCGAAGTCAAACGCGTGCTGAAGCCGGAGGGCGTGATTGCGGTGTGGTGCTACAACCTGTTCCGCGCCGCGCCCGACATTGATAACATCGTTCTGCATTTCTACCGTGACCTCGTCGGGCCCCATTGGCCGCCGGAGCGCGCACACATCGAAACCGGCTACCGGCATCTCGAATTTCCCTTTGCCGAAATCAATGCGCCTCTCTTCGTGATGGAAGTGGAGTGGGATATGCATGAGCTTCTGGGCTATCTCGGTACCTGGTCGGCGACGCAGCGCTACATCAAGGCCGAGGGCCATGACCCGCGCCGGCACATTGTCGGAAGACTGGAGTCGGTGTGGGGTTCCCCGCAAGCCAAACGGCGCATACAATGGCCGTTGCATTTGCGCGCAGGAAAGATCACATAATGTTTGCCGGCATCATCGAAGCAACGGGTGAAATCAGTGAGGTAAAGCCAGGCGGTAAAGGCCTGCGCCTCACCATTGGCACCACCCTGGATTTAAGCGATATCAAGGTAGGTGATAGCATCGCGGTGGATGGCATATGCCTGACGGTTATTGCCTGCTCTGTCAATTCATTCAACGCCGATGTGTCGCGGGAGACTTTGAATTGCACCGCGGGTTTCGCGCAACGTGGCAAGGTCAATCTGGAAAAAGCGCTGCGGCTATCCGACCGCGTCAACGGTCACCTGGTGAGCGGCCATGTGGACGGCGTGGGCAAGGTTGCAAAGTTTGAACGGACGGGCGAGTGTTATTTGCTGGCCGTCAAGGCACCGCGCGGGCTCGCCAAATACATCTCCCGCAAAGGTTCGATTGCGGTAAATGGCGTGAGCCTGACGGTAAACAAGGTCGAGGGCGGCGAATTCTCAGTCAACCTGATTCCGCACACACTAGCCTCGACCAACCTGAGATATTTGAAGCGCGGCGCCAAAGTGAACCTGGAAGCGGACATGCTGGCGCGTTACGCTGAACAGCTTCTGATGACAAAACGCAAATGAGTGCAGGCATTTCTTCCATTCAGGACATCATCGCCGATGTGCGTGCCGGCCGGATGGTGATTCTCGTCGACGAAGAGGACCGCGAGAACGAAGGCGATCTTTTGCTGGCCGCCGAATTTGCCACACCCGAGGCCATCAACTTCATGGCCAAGCACGGCCGCGGCCTGATTTGCCTGACATTGACCGAGGAGCGCTGCCGTCAACTTAATCTGCCCTTGATGGTCGTGCAAAACCGTTCGTCGCTCGGCACCAACTTTACCGCCTCTATCGAAGCGCGCGAAGGCGTGACTACCGGCATTTCCGCCGCCGACCGGGCGCGCACCATTCAAGTGGCGGTGAAAAAAGATGCCAACCCTGAAGACATCGCCCAGCCGGGACATGTTTTCCCCCTAATGGCGCAGCAAGGCGGGGTATTGGCGCGCGCGGGCCATACCGAGGCGGGCTGCGATCTGGCGCAGCTTGCCGGTTTGGAGCCGGCGGCGGTGATCTGCGAAGTTCTGAAAGACAACGGCGATATGGCGCGGCTTGCCGATTTGCTCGAATTCGCCAGACAGCATCAATTGAAAATCGGCACCATCGCCGATTTGATTCATTACCGCAGCCGCACCGAATCGCTGGTGACGCGCGTATTGGAACGCATGATGAATACGCCGCACGGCAAATTCAAGCTGATTGCCTATCGCGACAAGACGGCGAACGCAACCCATCTCGTGCTGTTAAAAGGCGAGATCGCTCCCGGTCGGGAAACCTTGGTGCGGGTGCACGAGCCGCTCTCGGTCATGGATTTGCTTGATATCAGCGCGGGCGGACATTCGTGGAGCATTCATGATGCGCTGAGAAAAATCGCCGGCAGCCCGTGCGGCGTAATGGTGCTGCTGCACCGACCCGAATCGGCCGAAGAACTGCTGGTGCGGGCAAAGCCGCATGCCGCGGACAAAAAACCGGCGAAAACCGATTTGCGCAACTACGGCATCGGCATGCAGATTCTCAAGGATCTCAAGGTCACCAAAATGCGGTTGCTAGCCGCGCCGCGCAAGATGCCGAGCATGGCGGGCTTCGGTCTTGAGGTTTCCGGCTACGAATTGCCTGATAAAAACTGAAAGTGATTTTGGCGATGAAGAAGATAGAAAAAGACTTAAACGGCAAAAATCTGCGAATCGGCATTGTTATGAGCCGCTTCAACGCTGAAATCAGCGATAAA
This sequence comes from Burkholderiales bacterium, assembly GCA_035543335.1. Lineage (NCBI taxonomy): Bacteria > Pseudomonadati > Pseudomonadota > Betaproteobacteria > Burkholderiales > Burkholderiales bacterium. The sequence continues at coordinate 67,166 of DASZZH010000038.1, read as the reverse complement.
CTGCTTGCGGCCTGCACGACTGCGTTGCTCAAACATGGTGTGAGTGAAAACGACATTACGCTGGTCAGTGTTCCCGGGGCGCTGGAAATTCCGCTGGCGCTGCAAAAAATGGCGAATACCGGAAAATTCGACGCGCTGATTGCGCTGGGCGCGGTGATCCGCGGCGAAACCTATCATTTCGAAATCGTGGCCGACCAGTCGGCCAATGGTGTGGCGTCGGTGCAGCTCGATGCCGGCGTCCCGGTGGCGAACGGCATCCTCACCACCGATAACGAAAAACAGGCGCAGGCCCGAATACAGCGGAAGGGCGCCGATGCTGCGGAAGTGGCGATTGAAATGGCCAACCTGCTGCGCCGTCTGGATGAAAAATGAAAGACGGCGAAGCCGGCGCCGGCGAAAGCACGCCGCGCAAGACCGCAACCAAAAGCCGCCGCCGGCGTTCGCGCGAGTTTGCGTTGCAGGCGCTCTACCAATGGCAGTTGGGGGGCGATAGCGCGGACGTTTTGGAGCAGCAGCTGCGTGAAGCAAAGGGTTTTGACAAGCTCGATTCGGCTTACTTTGCCGAACTTTTGCGCGGCGTGATTTCCGCCGCGCGCGAGCTGGAGAAGATGCTCAAGCCTCATCTCGACCGGCCGATCAAAGAACTCAGCCCCATCGAGCACGGCATTTTGCTATTGGCTGCTTACGAACTCGTGCATCGGCCGGAAGTGCCCTATAAAGTGGTCATCAACGAAGCGGTGGAACTGGCAAAATCCTTTGGCGGCACCGATGGGTACAAATATGTGAACGGCGTCCTCGACAAGCTTGCCGCCGAAGTGCGCAGGACAGAAATCAAGGTAAAAGCATAGCTTTGCGAGGTACGGGCGATCACAATGCCTTCCGAATTCGAGCTCATCAAACGCTATTTCACCCATCCGGCGCGCCACGCGCTGCTGGGAGTGGGCGATGATGCGGCGCTAATAAAACCCGCTAGGGGCATGGAGCTGGCGGTGTCCACCGACATGCTGGTTTCAGGCCGGCATTTTTTCCCTGACGACAATGCCTACATGCTCGGGCACAAGGCGCTGGCGGTCAACCTCTCCGACATGGCGGCGATGGGCGCCGCGCCGCGCTGGGTGACGCTGTCGCTGGCGCTGCCCAGGGCCGACCCAAAGTGGCTCAAACGCTTTGTCAAAGGCTTTATGGATTTGGCCAGAAAACATAAGGTGGATTGGATTGGCGGGGATACCACGCGCGGTCCACTCAACATTTGCGTGCAAATCGTGGGGGAAGTACTGCAAGGCAAGGCGCTCAGGCGCGATGCAGCGAAACCGGACGACGATATCTGGGTTTCCGGTTTTTTGGGTGATGCCGCTCTGGCCCTGGCGCATTTGCAAAAGCGCCTGCGACTTGAGCCGAAGGAATTGCAAATCTGCCTGCCCGCGCTGCATACGCCTCGACCGCGTGTGAACCTGGGGAAAAAATTGCGGGGGCTTGCGCATGCCGCGATCGATATTTCCGACGGCTTGCTTGCCGATTTAGGGCATATCCTCGAGCGTTCGGGCGTAGGTGCGGCAGTTGAATTCAATCTTCTTCCCAAGTCCGGCGTGATGGAAAAACACGCAGAGCAGAAAGCGGCCCGGCAGGCGCTGCTTGCAGGCGGAGACGATTACGAGCTTTGTTTTACCGTGCCGGCGCGCCGCCGCGGGGAAGTATTGGGGCTTTCGCGCCAACTGCGGCTGCGGTTAACCCGCATCGGCAAAATTACGCGAAGCAAGGGTTTGTTGTTGCTGGATGAGAACGGCAAACGCATGAAAATTGACATCAAGGGATATGACCATTTTGGCTGAAGCGACTCCCAACTGGCGTTTTGTGTTGACCCATCCGGTGCATTTTCTGGCGTTCGGCTTTGGGGCCGGGCTGATGCGCGGCGCGCCCGGCACGGCGGGAACGCTGGTCGCGTTTCCATTGTTCTGGTTCTTGAACCCGCGTCTGATGCCGCTGGAATTCCTGGCGCTGGTCGCCGGCCTGTTTATCCTGGGCTTGTGGATTTGCGGCAAGACGGGGGAAGATCTCGGCGTTCACGACCATGGCGGCATTGTCTGGGACGAAATCGTGGCGTTTCTGCTGGTGCTTTATTTCACACCCGATACGCTGCTGTGGCAGGCTTTCGCGTTTCTCCTGTTCCGCATTTTTGATGTGTTGAAGCCGCCGCCTATTGGCCATTTCGACCAATCCGTGCACGGCGGCTTCGGCGTAATGCTGGATGACCTGATTGCGGCGTGTTACACGCTGCTGTGTCTCGCATTCTGGAAAACCCTGGTCAGCTGATGGCAAACGATATTCTCTATAAACTCGCCGCCCGCGTGGGCAAGGCCCTGAAAACCCGCAAACTCATGCTGGTGACGGCGGAATCCTGCACCGGCGGCGGGGTGGGCGAGGCGGCGACGCGGGCGCCGGGAAGCTCTGATTGGTTTGAGCGCGGCTTTATTACCTATACCTATATTTCCAAGCGCGAGATGCTGGGCGTGAAAAGACCAACGCTGGAAAAATATGGTGCGGTCTCGGAACAAACGGCGCGCGAGATGGCGCAGGGCGCGCTCAAGATGAGCCACGCCCAGCTGGCGCTGGCGGTAAGCGGCACGGCGGGACCTTCCGGCGGCACCGGGGCAAAGCCGGTGGGTACGGTGTGTTTCGCCTGGGCCGGGAAAAACGGCAAAATGGTGAGTGAAACCCGCCATTTCAAGGGCAATCGCCAGACTGTACGCCGCAAATCAGTCATGCGCGCACTGCAAGGCGTGCTGGAGATGCTTGAATAATCGTTATGTAGTCCGTTTTCGCCTTCCTGCGTTTAATCACTTATGCCATAATCGCATGGTCATAAAAAGAGGATCGACCTATGGACGAAAACAAAAGCAAAGCACTGGCGGCGGCGCTGTCGCAGATTGAAAAGCAGTTCGGCAAAGGCTCGGTGATGCGCCTCGGGGAGAGCGAGGTCGCGAAAGATATTCAAGTCGTTTCTACCGGCTCGCTGGGACTGGACATCGCGCTCGGTGTGGGGGGGCTGCCGCGCGGCAGGGTGGTGGAAATCTACGGGCCGGAATCCTCCGGCAAGACCACGCTGGCGCTGCAGGTGATTTCGGAAGCGCAGAAACTCGGCGGCACCGCGGCGTTCATTGACGCCGAGCACGCGCTCGATCCGCAATACGCGAAGAAGCTCGGCGTAAAAGTGGAAGAATTGCTGATTTCACAGCCGGACAACGGCGAGCAGGCGCTGGAAATCACCGACATGCTGGTGCGCTCCGGCTCGGTGGACGTGGTAACGGTGGATTCGGTCGCGGCATTGACGCCGAAAGCGGAAATCGAAGGCGAAATGGGTGAGCCGCAGATGGGCCTGCAAGCGCGCCTCATGTCGCAGGCGCTGAGGAAACTTGCCGCCAACATCAAGCGCTCCAACACCCTGGTGATTTTCATCAACCAGATCCGCATGAAGATCGGCGTCATGTTCGGCAATCCCGAAACCACCACCGGCGGCAACGCCCTCAAGTTCTATGCTTCGGTGCGTATAGACATCCGCCGTATCGGCGCCATCAAGAAGGGCGAGGAAGTCATCGGCAACGAGACCCGCGTCAAGGTGGTGAAGAACAAGGTTGCGCCGCCGTTCAAGCAGGTGGACTTCGACATTCTCTACGGCGAAGGCATTTCCCGTGAAGGCGAAATTATCGAGCTTGGCGTGATTCACAAGCTGATTGAAAAAACCGGCGCGTGGTACACCTACAAGGGCGAGAAAATCGGCCAGGGCAAGGACAACGCCCGAGAGTATTTGAAAGAGCATCCCAAAGTGGCGCGCGAAATCGAGGCGAAAATCCGCGCCAACCTCGGTTTGAGCGTGCCTGGAGCGCCGCCCGCGGGTGAGAAGAAAGAAAGAGTCTAGCCTGCGTGAACGTGCGCTGCGCATGCTGGCGCGGCGCGAGCATTCGCGGCTGGAATTGCAGCGCAAGCTTGCCCCCCACGTTGCAGAATCCGACGATATCCAGGGTTTGCTCGATGATTTGGAGACGCGCGGCTGGCTCTCTGAAAAGCGTGTGGTGGAGCAAACCGTCCATACGCGCCGTGGCAGATATGGTGTGGTGCGCATCATTCGGGAGTTGCGCGAGAAAGGCGTTTCGGAAGAGGCCATCTCGGCGGCCAAGTCGCAAGTCAGGGAAAGCGAACTGGAAGCCGCCCGCGCGGTGTGGCGGAAAAAATTCGGCAAACTGCCCAAGAGTGCCAGTGAGCGAGGGAAACAAATCAGGTTCATGCAGGGCAGGGGATTTGATCTGGACGTGATCCTGAAGCTCCTGCGGGGAGCGGGCGAAGACGAGTAGTGGGAAAGCAAGATATGCACAGCAGCGAAATCCGCAAAAAATTCCTGGATTACTTCAAGAGCAAGGATCACACCGTGGTGGCTTCCAGCCCGCTCGTCCCCGGCAATGATCCTACCTTGCTGTTCACCAACGCCGGCATGGTGCAGTTCAAGGACGTGTTCCTCGGGCGCGAGCATCGACCTTACGTGCGCGCGGCAAGCAGCCAGCGCTGCGTGCGCGCCGGCGGCAAGCACAACGACCTGGAAAACGTCGGTTACACCGCGCGCCACCACACTTTTTTCGAGATGCTGGGCAACTTCAGCTTCGGCGATTATTTCAAGCGTGACGCCATCCGCTACGCCTGGGAATTCCTGACCGGTGTCCTCAAAGTCCCCGCGGACAAAATGTGGGTCACGGTTTATGCCGAAGACGACGAAGCAGCGGAAGTTTGGCTGAAACACATCAAAATCCCGGAACAGCGGTTTGCGCGCATCCCCACCATGGACAATTTCTGGCAGATGGGCGAAACCGGCCCCTGCGGGCCGTGCGCCGAGATTTTCTACGATCACGGGCCGGGCCTTCCCGGTAGTCCGCCCGGCACGCCGGGGGCGGACGGCGACCGCTACGTCGAAATCTGGAACCTGGTGTTCATGCAGTACAACCGCGACGAGTCGGGGACTTTACATCCGCTGCCCAAGCCCTCGGTGGATACCGGCATGGGGCTGGAGCGGATTGCCGCGGTGATGCAAGGCGTGCACAGCAATTATGAAATAGATATGTTCCGCGATTTAATCAAGGCCGCGGCACGGGCCACGCATACCAAGGACCTTTCCGGCAATTCGCTGAAAGTTATCGCCGACCATATCCGTGCCTGCAGTTTTCTCATCGTGGACGGAGTGATTCCCGGCAACGAAGGGCGCGGCTACGTGCTGCGCCGGATCATCCGCCGCGCCATCCGCCACGGCTACAAGCTCGGTCAGAAGCAGCCGTTTTTTCATTTGCTGGTGAGTGACCTGGTCAAGGTGATGGGCGAGGCTTATCCTGAACTGGTTTCAGGCGCGCAGCGTGCAACGCAAGTTCTGAAACAGGAAGAGGAGCGTTTTGCCGAGACGCTGGAAAACGGCATGGAAGTGCTGGAAGCGGCGCTACACACCGAGGACCGCATGCTCGACGGCGAAACGGTGTTCAAGCTGTATGACACCTATGGTTTTCCGCTCGATTTGACCGCCGATATCGCGCGCGAGCGCGGAATTACCGTGGATTTCGCGGGTTTTGAAGAAGCGATGGAACGCCAGCGTGAGCGCGCCCGCGCCGCGTCGAAATTCGGTACGCAGAGCAGCGTGGAATACAACGGCAAGCAAACTGAGTTCCACGGCTACGACACGCTGAAACTCGACTCCAAAGTCGTGGCCTTGTATGTGGAGGGCGCTTCGGTTGACCGCGTTGCGCAAGGTAAGCAGGCCATCGTGGTGCTAGACCGCACGCCTTTTTACGCCGAATCAGGTGGGCAGGTCGGCGACCGCGGCATGTTGTTCGGCCGCGCCACCCCACGCGCCAGCTTCAAGGTCGAGGATACGCAAAAGATTCAGGCCGAAGTGATCGGCCATCACGGCACGCTGATGAGCGGCGAGCTGCGCATCGGCGACAGAGTGAGCGCGGAAGTGGACATGCAGTTGCGCAGCCGCACCATGCACAACCATTCCGCCACGCATTTGATGCACGCGGCGCTGAGACAGGTGTTGGGCACGCATGTGCTGCAAAAAGGTTCGTTGGTGGATGAATTCAAGACGCGCTTCGATTTTTCCCATCCGCAGCCGGTGACGCCGGAAGAAATCCGCGAGGTGGAAAACTTAGTCAACCGCGAAATCCGCCGCAACGTGGCAGCCGAGGCGCGCATCATGAAATACGACGAAGCGATCAAGTGCGGCGCGATGGCGCTCTTCGGCGAGAAGTACGGCGACGAAGTACGAGTCATGAGCATGGGGGACTTTTCCACCGAGCTATGCGGCGGCACGCATGTGAAACGCACCGGCGACATCAGCTTCTTCAAGATTGTTTCCGAATCCGGCGTGGCGGCAGGCGTCCGCCGCGTGGAAGCGGTGACCGGCGAAGGCGCGCTCGAATATGTGCAGCAGCAGGAAGTGCGGATGCAGGAAGCCGCCGCAACTTTGAAAGCCCAGCCGCAGGAGCTTACGCAAAAAATCAATCAAATTATCGAAAACGTGCGCACGCTGGAAAAGGAGCTTTCGCGCCTCAAATCCAGGCTGGCTTCCTCGCAAGGCGATGAGCTGATAAATCAGGTAGTGGAAGTAAAGGGTGTGAAAGTTCTGGCTGCCACGCTCGAAGGCGCGGATGCCAAAGCGCTGCGCGAAACCGTGGACATGCTAAAGGAAAAACTCAAGTCCTGTGCTGTGGTGCTTGGCTCAACCGAAGGAGGGAAGGTTACGCTGATTGCAGGCGTAACCCAAGACCTGATTTCTAAAATCAAGGCCGGTGATTTGGTCAATCATGTCGCGCAACAGGTCGGCGGTAAAGGCGGAGGCCGGCCCGACATGGCTCAGGCAGGTGGCACCGAGCCGGCCAAGCTGTCCTCGGCATTGCAATCAGTGAGCGCCTGGGTCGAACAAAGACTCTAAGTGCCGGGGGCAGCCCGGCGGCTGGTGACTTTCTTTTGCGCGGCCAAAAGAAAGTCACCAAAGAAAAAGCCGCCCCGGCTCACCGCCCCTCTGGGGTGCCCTCGGTTTGGTGGTAAATTGGGCGGCTGCGCAACTCACACGGTCCGCTTCGCGGCCGCGTGCTCGGACAGTGCTCGCCGACTTCCCCTCAATTTGCCCACCAAACCTCGGCGGCTCACAGGGGACACCCAAACCAGCAGTGTCGTGAGGGTTGATAGCTACGTACACAGATCAGTGCCGAAATGTTTTAAAGAAAAACGGAAGAAATACGGGGTCAGTGTAACTTTTCCGCTGGGCGAGGTCCGCGTTTGATGTAGAAATCTTACACTGACCCCATTTACTTCGCACAATGAAATCCCCTGCTGCTAACGTGTTGTTCTGCGGCGGGCTGCGATGACAGCCTCTCTGGTACGCCGTTGGCCGCCCGTCCGCAGCAACAAAAGGTTAGCGGTCATGAATCGTGCACCTGGCCGAGCATCGCCGCTCGAGCCTGAATGTCGGGGTTGCCTTGAACGGAAGCGAGCCAAGCTTCGACTGCTTCGCAAACGTCTTGGCAAAAGCAATCAACTTGCAATTGGAGCATGTTGCCAAATTGATTGTTGTGTACAACCAAGCCAGGCCGAGGCGCCGTGAAGTGGAAACGCTCTAGCGCATGCCGCGCACGTTGGTCATCGATCCCAAATTCACCCTGATGCAAGAACGCGCAGCGAAGGGCATAGCAATCTTGACCCGACAAAAACGTATGGAGCGTGCGGTCTGGACCAATGTGCGACTGGTACCGAGACAACAAGAACCTGTCGTACCACGCCACGAAGCGCGCTTGCGATCCTGCGCCCGGGCTCTCGAGCCGCCCGCAGATGTCCGGTAAGGAAAGAGCAAGCGCCAAAGCCGCATACCAGTTTTCTTGGCCTAAGGCAGATCGTGTGGCATCGATGAGGTGCTGCATTGATGATGACCGCTAACGTCTCGGTCAGCGGCGCGGCGCTTTTGCCGCGTCCGCTGCACCGGGTGGTTGGGCCACACTATTCTGCGCGGCCAGTATTCGTTGTGCGCTCGCCTGTGCAATGCCTTCCATTTCTGACGTTACACGAGCAACCTCTGGGCCGAGAGCTGCGTCGAAGTCTTTCGGGTAGGCGGTCTGCGTAAGGGAACGGATTACGCGCACGAGAAAAGGCGGATCTCTTAGCAACAAATTTGTCACTGCAAAAAGACGAATGAGCTCCTGCTTGGTTTGAAGCAAGTAACCTCTAAGTTCTACACAACGCTCACGGGTGCGGCGAGCATTCAATAGATAGACCGCCTCATCAAAGTGCTTTGCGACGAATGCATCCCTTACCTGTGCGTATGCACGATCAACGGTGGCCATAGAGTCATTCAGTTTGCTGAACTCGACATTCAGCGAATACACCTCATTCAAAAACTTGATATTCGTTAGCCCGATCAAAAGCTCTCGATCGATCGGATACTCATGAAAAACGTTCATGTAGATCGAGAGTTCGCCAGCCTGTAGCCGTTGTTCGTTGAAGACTTTCACGCAGTCATCAGCGATAAACAGGTTGTCGCTCGTGATGTTTAGACAGTCATTGATGTAATGCTGCAGCCGCACTAGGGCCGTGTGATTTTTCTCTTTGCGGTCGTAGACCTTCTTAAAGCCATCAGCGAATCGCACGAACACGTACGCGAAGAAGGCACCGGAAAAAGCACCAACGAGCGCGCGAAATGCATCGCGGTCCGACGCTTTCCAGGCGTCCCAAAAAACCCACGCAGCGGACGCCGCAACAATTGCCGCGACGAACGATACGACAACGATACCGATTCCAAACAGAGCGGACTTCATCGGCAATGCGGCGTGCTCTCTAGTGGGGCCCAACGTTGGAATTCACCGGCCTGCGCGGCTTTTCGCGCAGGTCCGGTGGAATGATGGGTTGGGCCGCATTGCCAATGGGATGGTTGTCAGCACAGACCTATTTGCCATGGCCTACGACGCCAACGATAAAACCCGCCGCGAACAACGCGACAAGCGCGATTATTGTGCCGATCAACGCACCGCGCCAGCCTTTGCGGGCACGCTGCTTCCACCAATAGTAGAAGAGGACGCCGGTCCAGAATATATAGCCGTAGCCAATTTGCGGCGGGACGTTTTGGCCAGCGCTCGCTTGAATGAAGAGGAACGCATAGCCAAAGGCCATGAGAATGCCAAGAATGTAAAGTGAAATGACCTTTCGCGTTGCGGCGACCACTGGAGCCTTTGGAGTTTCAATGTCTTTCTCCGACGAAGAATCACTGATGGGACTACCGCATTCCGCACAGAACTTTGCGTTAGCTAGTGCCACTGTGCCGCATTTTGTGCAGTGCATCCCTGGTCTCCAAAAAACTCAAATCGGCTTCATGTCTATGCGGCCCAACGTTCGCGTTGAGCCGGCGCCGAGGAGCGAAGCGACGAGAGCACCCGGCAGCGACGCTGACGGGCGCTCCGCTCGAACGCGGGGTTAGACATGCTCATTTTCGCGGAGCCTCACTCGGTTGATCCGCATATGGCGGTTGATACTGCCCGGCCGCCGCACCAAAGCCGGAGCCGAGCTGACTTTGTGACGCATGAAAGTCTTGGAGCTTTCCGTCGGCTCCGAAGATAAAGATCACCATACTCGAACGAGTGTCGGCGCCTCCGATGAGGGGACCAATAATCGGAACGAATGTCCCAGGCCGTGCCTGCGAATGCGCAAACATGTAAGAGAGTGTCCGTTGCCCGGTCGCAGTGACAGAACTCGACGTCGGGGTGCCGAGCTTAGAAGTAACGTCTTGGACTGTCGTTTCACCCTTCTTGAATCCGGCCAGCTGTTCTTCGGTAATTTCCCTCCCCATCGTTACGCAGCCGGATAAGAGCAGTGCGCAGATTAAGAGCGCAGTGAATCTCATGTGTTCTCCAATCGTAAAGAGCATGTCTAACGCCAGCCATCACCCGCGCGCGTCCTTTGCGCGTCGGGTGCATGGCGTTGTTCGGCTCTCAGTAAAGCGGTCATTGTGTCGATTTACCGGCCGCCTGGAGATCAAAGTGGTATAGACCCAGGTCACGACATCCCTTGTCGATGCGGGTTATCAATGGAACGAACGCCTCAGCCACGTCGTCGGGAATAGCGATGGCTTGATCCCTCGGCCTTCCGAGGATCACTCTGATGCTGTCTGCCGACTGAAGCGCCGTTGTGACGGAGTTCCAAGCGTCCTCGGATAGGTCCGTAGCAATGGTGTCGAGATACTTCTGCCGCGCTTCGGTCGAGAGTGAGAGTATTGGCACATCTGGATGAGACCATGTCTTCTCCTCGACCCAGTAGTTTGCCGCCGTCCGCGCCCACAACAGGTCCAAGCCAATTAAGCGCGCTGCCCGCTTGACCTCGACGGCGTGATTGCGGTCGTCTCTTTCCTTGTCTGCACGCTCACGTCTCACGGAGAGCATATAGGTTGTTGCTGCGCCGATGGTCGCGCCTATGATGGTTGATACCAGAGCGACAATAGCGACGATAATCGTTACATTCATTGACTGCTCCGTCATCAAGGTTCTGTCTCAATTATCTCGGTCACTTCTCGGCACAGCATGCGCAGCAACGTGCCGAACGTCGAAGTAACCGGCCTGCGCCGTTATTCGCGCAGGTCCGGTTGACTGCCGGGTTAGCCATTCTCCGCTTCCCCTTTTGCAGGAATAGAGGATGCGATTCCGTCTGACTTTGCTTTACCAAGTTGTTCGCGAAGCGCACGCACCGAATCCGCTCTGCTCTTTTTCTCGTCGGGCACAACATAAATTTCATGCAGTACCGCTTTGAATGTTTCCAAGAAAAGTTGAAGGTGTTTGCTGTCCCATGCGATCCAACTCTGTTCGTGGACATGATCACTGGTCATGTCTTTAATGTGACCAAGGATTTCGAAAAGCTCGGCGTCGACAGCAGGGTGCTTGGATGCTACATATTTTATTTTGTCATCGTAATTCGCCCCTTCAGCTTTCTGAAGAGAGAGAAGTTCATATATTGCTTTTCGAGTGCATGCAGACGCGCCCGTTAGATAGTTCATCTTGGCGCATCCTTCCGCTTCTGTAATGAGCTCCCGAATTACACGCGGAATTCGACTGTCCACCACAAAGAATGACGTCGGCACGGAATAGAAAAATGCCTTATCAAGATCTACGTCATCACGAAATCGCGAGGAGCCGCTGTAGTTGGGATCTTGCAATTGTTGAAAGGTGAGGTGCATGGAGGTCTTTTCACAGCTTGCGCATCTCACGCGCCAAATCTCGCAAACCTTGTGATTCGACCAATTAAACTGGCTGCGCCCCATGATCTGGTACTTAACATGCCGTCGATTACAGAACGGACAGTTGTATATATCTATTCCGAGAAAGTACTTCGCGTCCAAGTGTGAATGATCATCCATAGTGCGAAGTCCTCGTTCGGAATGGCTAACGTGAATTGAACGGCCGAAATGTCGGCGTAACTATTTATACGTGCATGTCATCCTACATCAAAATCAATGCGCTATGAATACCCTCGCCGGATAACGCGAATGAAAGGGGCTTTCGGGACGACCGCCCCGGGGGCGGGTCCGTGTAGTGATGGCCCGAGTTGTAGGCGTAACCATTTATGCGCGCATGTCATCCTGCACATGAATCAATCCGTTATGTATACCAAAGCCGAATAACACATATGAAAGGCGCCGTCCTATGGATTCTGACCCGAACATGATCGTTTCTTCCTCGGAACTCCCTCGGCCCAGGCTTCTCGATCAGATGAGGAGCGCCATTCGAGTCCGGCACTACAGTCGCCGAACAGAGCAAGCGTACGTGCATTGGACGAAGCGGTTCATCTATTTCCACAACAAACGTCACCCCGCTACCATGGGGGAGCGGGAGGTGACTGAATTTCTTAACCACTTGGCTGTGCAGCGGCAGGTTGCAGCGTCTACCCAGAACCAGGCTCTGTGCGCAGTCCTGTTCCTGTACAAGGAGGTATTGGGGAAGGAATTGCAGTGGCTGGACAACCTGCAACGCGCAAAGCAGCCCGCGCGGCTTCCTGTGGTCTTTACTAGTGCCGAGGTCAAGGCGGTTCTGGCCCAACTGGACGGCACGAAATGGTTGATGGCGAGCCTGCTCTATGGGTGCGGGCTACGCCTCAGCGAGTGCCTGCGGCTGCGGGTGAAGGACATTGATTTCGGGTACGGCCAGCTCATCGTCCGCGACGGGAAGGGCGCGAAGGACCGGGTGACGATGCTTCCGCAGAACCTGGTGGAGCCGCTCAAGCGCCACCTGGAAAAGGTGAAGGCGTTGCACGGGCGGGACCTTGCCGCGGGTTACGGGGAGGTTGCGCTACCCTACGCACTGGGGCGGAAGTACCCCAACGCCGGGCGGGAATGGGGATGGCAGTACGTATTTCCCTCGATGCGGTTATCGGCGGAGCCGGAGACGGGGGTAATTCGTCGTCACCATTTGTACGATAACATCCTGCAACGGGCGATCAAGGAGGCTGTGCGGAAAGCGGGGGTCAACAAGCCCGCAAGCTGTCATACCTTGCGCCACTCTTTTGCGACCCATCTGTTGCAAAACGGCTACGACATCCGCACGGTGCAGGAACTGCTCGGGCATCAGGATGTCAGCACTACGATGATCTACACTCACGTACTGAACAAGGGTGGGCGAGGAGTGGTAAGTCCGCTGGACGCCGTTTTGGGTTAAAACGGCAGGACCACACCAGGCTTGGCATGCAGGACGACTCGGCGAAAATCTTCCTGAATGCGCTTTAAGGCTTTTGGATTGTCCGCTTCGAAGCGGAAAATAATCACCGGCGTGGTGTTGGAGGAGCGGGCGAGGCCGAAACCGTCGGCGAATTCCACCCGCAGGCCGTCAATCGTAATTACTTCTTTTGCGTCCTTGAAACGCGCGGTTTTTTGCAGTTTTTCAATCAACGCGTAGTTTTCTCCTTCTTTCAGTTTCAGCTGCAGCTCGGGGGTGTTTACCGAATCGGGAAGGCTGTCGAGCGTTGCATTAATATCGGGCTGGTGGCTCAAATATTCCAAAAGCCGCGCGCCGGCATAAAGACCATCATCAAAGCCGTACCAGCGCTCCTTGAAGAAAATGTGCCCGCTCATTTCTCCGGCGAGCAGCGCGCCGGTTTCCTTCATTTTCGCCTTAATCAGCGAGTGGCCGGTTTTCCACAAGATGGGTTTTCCGCCGCGTTCGCTTATCCACGGAAACAAGTTGCGGGTGCATTTCACGTCGAAAATAACCTCCGCGCCCGGATTGCGCGAAAGCATGTCGGCGGCGAACAGCATCAACTGGCGGTCGGGATAGACGATTTTCCCGTCTTTGGTGACCACGCCCAGCCGGTCGCCATCGCCGTCAAATGCCAGGCCGATTTCGGCATCGGTGGTTTTGAGCGCCTGAATCACATCCTTGAGATTTTCAGGCTGCGAGGGATCGGGATGGTGGTTGGGAAAACTGCCATCCACCTCGCAAAACAATTCCCGGACATGGCAGCCAAGCTGGCGATAAAGCCTGGGCGCGAAGGCGCCGGGCACGCCGTTGCCGCAATCCACCACGATTTTCATCGGCCGCGCAAGCTTGATGTCGCTGCTGATCCGGGCGATGTAATCTTCAGTGACGGTTTTTTCGGCGTAATTGCCTTTGCCATCGCTTAAGTCATTTTGCTCGATGCGTGTCCTGAGCTTTTGGATGGATTCGCCGGAGAGCGTCTCGCCGCCGATGACGATTTTGAGGCCGTTGTAATCGGGCGGGTTGTGCGAACCGGTCACCATGACGCCGGAGTGCGTTTGCAGGTGATGGGTAGCGAAGTAGAGCATCGGCGTTGCGCATAGCCCGATGTCTATCACATCGATGCCGGCTTTTTGGATTCCCTTTGCCAGCGCCTCGGATAATTCGGGTCCGGAAAGACGGCCGTCGCGGCCGATGGCGATGGTTTTTTGTTTTTTTGCCCGTGCCTCGGAGCCGATAGCCCCGCCGATGGCTTCGACGATTTCCGCAGTCAGTGTTTTGCCGACAATGCCGCGGATGTCGTAGGCTTTGAAAATTTCTTTGGGAATCATTGCCATCAGTTAGGCGACAAGGTTTGCCGTTTATTTTACCGCAGAGACGCAAAGACGCGGAGATAAACCGCTTTCTCTGCGCCTCAGCGCCTCTGCGGTTCAGAGTTATTAAAGAAACTCACAATCCGCTGCGGCAGCCAGTCGAGATGCCCGGGAAACGCGCCGCTCACGAACCCCGCGTGGCCGCCTTGCGCCGAAAACTCTAATGTTACCGCAGGTGAGACCTCATTGGGTGAGGGCAATGCATGGTCTGGAAGAAAAGGGTCGTTTCTGGCGTTGATGAGCAGGGTGGGTGCCTGGATGTTTTTCAGGCCGGGCTTGCTGCTGGCGCATGTCCAGTAATCGTCGGTATTCTTGTAGCCATGCAGCGGCGCGGTAATGACGTCATCGAATTCCCGCAATGTTCTGGAGCGGAGCATCGCCTCGCGGTTGAAAAGGTTCGGAAAACGCTTGAGTTTCTCGAGGTATTTGCGCTTCATGGTTTTCATGAAAATGCGGGTGTAAACCAGGTTGTACCCCCGGCCGAGACGATCGCCCGCCGCCATCAAATCAAGAGGAGCGGAGATCGCCGCAGCGGCATGGATTACGTTTCTGGCTTGCTCGCCTTGCTCGCCCAGCCATTTAAGCAGGGCGTTGCCGCCGAGCGAAACACCCAACGCATAAATTGTGCTTTGCGGATTATGCGCTTTCAATCTACGCAGAATCCAATCGATTTCGGCGCTGTCGCCGGAATGATAGGCGCGCGGCAGGCGGTTGATTTCGCCGCTGCAGCCGCGAAACAGCACCACCACGCCACGCCAACCAAGTTCGCGCACGGCGTGCATCAGACTTAACGCGTAATGACTGCGCGAACCGCCTTCCAAACCGTGGAACAGGACGATAAGCGGGTTTTCCGTTTTCCCATCCACCCAATCCAGATCGATGAAGTCGCCGTCCGGCGTATCCCAGCGCTCGCGCCGGTAATCAACGCGGTAACGCCAATCGAGAAAAGCGGGATAGATGGTTTGCAAGTGGCCACCGGGAAGCCACCACGGCGCACGATAAGCTCGAATGCGGCGGTTTGCCGTCATGGCCATTCACTGAGATTAATGCAGCACCGTGGGTGGTGTTTCGCCTGTTGCTTTGGCGGTGGCCGGAGCGGGGCAGGCGTGATGCAGTAGCATCCGCCAGCCCCTTTCGGTGAGAAGATAGATATTGGTGGCAATAATGGGGCTGCGCGGCGCGGTTTCGCCCGTCACCACGATATTTTCATAAACGCTGTGCACCGAGAGCAGCATACCGCGCAGGTATTGCTGCCCGACGAGATGAAAGCGTAATCTCGGGCCATTGGCGAAAATCTGCCGCCAGCTTTCACGGATCGGCCCTTGCCCAACCAGCCTCGGCCCGGCAGGATGCACGCATATCACTTCCTCGTCTTCCGCCCACACCGCCATCATCGCCTCGAGGTCGGCGTGTTCAAAAGCCTCGTAAAACGCGGTTTCTGCGTCCTGCGGCGTGGGGAATATCGGCGTTTTCATGACGGCTCGACTTTTTTAAAGTCAATCTTGGCTAAAACCTTTTCCGGCGTCAATTGCATCATGCAGTTGAAGTGCTTCAAGGGGCACACGCGCTGAAAGCAGGGCATGCAGGGGAGGTCGAGTTTGAGGATTTTGGCTTTTGCTGAAAGCGGTGGCGTAAAACTGGGGCTGCTTGAGCCATACAGCGCGTAAAGCGGCTTGTCCAATGCCGCGGCGATATGCATCAATCCGGAATCGTTGCTGACCACGAGGGAGGCGCAAGAGAGCAGATCAATCGCTTCATCGAGCGTGGTTTTGCCGCAAAGATTGTCAACATCGCCGCTGCTCAAGCGCTGGATTTCCCCGCAGACGGAGGCATCGTTGGGCGAGCCGAAGAGCCAAATTTGATAGCCTTTGCCATGCAATCCCCGGGCCAGTTCGGCGAAATAATTTGGCGGCCAGCGCTTGGCGGGGCCGTATTCCGCGCCCGGGCAGAACGCAACTACCGGTTTTCTCGCGTCGAGTCCGAGTTTCTTCAGAACCGCTTCCCGCCCGCTTGCAGATAGGCGCAGGCCGGGTGTTGCAAGCGGGCGCTTGAGCGATGTCCCGCGTTCCTCGCCAAGCAGCGCAAAACGCTCGACCATTAACGGAAATTGCAGCTTGTTGAGCGTTCTGCCGTCATTGAGCAGGACGAAGCGCATTTCGCCGACAAAACCCGTGCGCACCGGGATACGCGCGAAAAAGGGGATCAATGCGGATTTCCAGGAGTTGGGAAGCACGATCGCCTGGTCGTAGCGGCGCGCCGCCAGTTTGCGGCCGAGCCTGCGGCGATCCCGAAGATTAAGTTCGCCATGCCGGAAAGGGCTGGTGATCACTTCGTTGACTTCGGGCATGCGTGAAAGCAACGGCGCGACCCAAAGCGGGGCGAGCACATCGAGAATGACACCGGGCAGCCGTTCATGCAACCTTTTGAAAAGCGGTTGTGCGAGAACGGCGTCGCCTACCCAGGAGGGTGCGACGATGAGAATTTTGGTCACGGGCGGGTAATCCTAGGTGAACAAGTGAACGAGTGAACAGAAAAACAGGTGAGCGGGTGAACGAGTGAAGAGCGAAAAGGCGAATCAGAAAATACCCTCAAGCTTTGTCTTCTTTACTGTTTCACTTGTTCACTTATTCACCCGTTTACTTGTTCACGCTTTTAAGTTTGTACAGCGTGCCGCAATAGGGGCAAAGCTCCTCCCCCGTTTCCTCTATCGGCAAAAAAACGCGTGGATGGCTGTTCCACAGCAGCATTGAAGGCATGGGACAGTGCAGCGGCAAGTCCTTGGCGGTCACTTCGATATGCCGCTCTTTATTGGCTGTCTTTTCTTCCTGCATCGCCATTCAAACGGGGGTGAGCCAGTCGCGGTGCTTGTCCGATTTGCCGTTCACGCAATCAAAAAACATTTTCTGGATTTTTGCGGTGATCGGGCCGCGCGAGCCGGAACCGATGGCGCGGCCGTCGAGCTCGCGGATCGGCGTCACTTCCGCCGCGGTGCCGGTGAAAAACGCTTCATCCGCAATGTAAATATCGTCGCGAGTGATGCGCTTCGCGCTGACCTCATATCCGGCTTCGTGCGCCAGCGTGATCACCGCATCGCGGGTGATGCCGATGAGCGCGGAAGTGAGTTCCGGCTCGTACAGCCTGCCGTTCTTGACGATAAACAGATTCTCGCCCGAGCCTTCGGCGACAAAGCCGTCCACGTCCAAAAGCAGCGCTTCATCGTAGCCGTGCTCCACCGCTTCGGTGTTGGCCAGAATCGAGTTGGCATAGGTCCCGGAATACTTGGCGCGGCACATGGTCACGTTGACATGATGGCGCACGTAGGACGAGGTTTTCACCCGAATGCCTTTTTCCAGCCCTTCCGTGCCCAGATACGCACCCCACGGCCAGGCGGCAACCGCCACATGCACCTTGGCGCCTTTGGGCGAGACGCCTATTTTCTCCGGACCGTAAAAAGCGATGGGCCGGATGTAGCATTCCTCCAGCTTGTTCGCGCGCACCACTTCCTTTTGCGCCTCGAGGAGGGTTGGCTTGTCGAACGGCATCTTCATCAGGTAAATATGCGCCGAATTGAACAGCCGGTCGGTATGTTCCTTGAGCCGGAAAATGGCGGTGCCGCTCACGGTCTTGTAGGCGCGCACGCCCTCGAACACCGCCAGACCGTAGTGGAGCGAATGGGTCAGCACATGGGTGGTGGCGTCGCGCCAGGGCACCAGCTTGCCGTCATACCAGATATGACCGTCGCGGTCGGCCATGGACATGGCGTTCTCTCCACAAATTAGACGCGGCTATTCTAGCGTATTTTTTGCCGCGTGATGAGGAACCGGGCGGAGGACGGTGATGCGCGAGCTTGCCTTGACCGGTAACCTGTCAATGGATTACCCTAGAGCCCACTACATTAGTTCTTCCCGACAACACTCTCATGCCTGATCCGGCGCAAGCTAACAGCAATTCCGTTGGTATTCTGGGGCGGCTGACACAATCAGTAATCAGCC
This sequence comes from Burkholderiales bacterium, assembly GCA_035543335.1. Lineage (NCBI taxonomy): Bacteria > Pseudomonadati > Pseudomonadota > Betaproteobacteria > Burkholderiales > Burkholderiales bacterium. The sequence continues at coordinate 49,052 of DASZZH010000038.1, read as the reverse complement.
CGTCTGATTCGGAAGACGAGAGGTTGCGCAAGACACTGCTGCTGTTTGCCTGCGGATTGATGAACCTGGCCGCAGGATTTTGGCTCATGATTTACTGGACTATGGGGATGCGGCTTCCGACCACGATCCCGCTGGGCTATCAGCTCGTCTCGGCGCTGACGCTGATGATTTACCTGAAAACCAAGAATTTCGCTTTCTTCCGCTTTACCCAGATCAGCCTATTGTTGTTCGTGCCCTTCGTTATCCAATGGAGCATCGGCAATTTCATCAGCTCCAGCGGCATCGTGCTGCTGGCTTTGCTGGCCCCGGTGGGGGCGATGGTTTTTCAAGGGGTAAGGGAGTCGATTCCCTGGTTTGTGGCCTATGTGGTGCTCACTGCGGTCTCGGGGGTTTTTGACTATTATCTTGCGGCGGGGGTGGTGAGCGGCGTGCCGATGAAAATCATCCCGGTGTTTTTTGTTCTGAACTTCACCATACTTTCGACCATCGTTTATTTGCTGATCCGATTCTTCGTCCTGAAAAAAGAAATGTTTCAGACCGAGCTCGGAGAGAAAAATCGGCTGTTGCAAGTGGAGCAGGATAAATCGGAACGTTTGCTGCTCAACATCCTGCCGAAACACGTTGCCGAACGCCTGAAGCACGATGAAAAAATCATCGCCGACGGCCTGGCCGATGTCACGGTGATGTTTGCCGACATTGTTGATTTCACCCGGCTTGCCGAGCGCATGCTGCCGCGGCACATGGTCGATCTGCTCAACAAGGTGTTTTCCAATTTCGACTGGCTGACGGATAAATACGGGCTGGAGAAAATCAAGACCATCGGCGACGCCTACATGGTGGCGGGCGGCCTGGGGGATAATCAGACCGATTATGTGGAAGCGGTGGCCAACATGGCGCTGGAAATCCGCGAGCTGGTGCGCCGGCATCCGGCGTTCAGCCGCCAGAACCTCGATATTCACATCGGCATCGCCACCGGCCCAGTGGTGGCGGGTGTCATCGGCAGCAAGCGCTTTATTTACGACCTGTGGGGCGACACGGTGAACATAGCGAGCCGCATTACTTCAGAAGCCGGGTCCGGCACCATCCAGGTTGATGAGACTACCTACCGGCGTCTGCGCGACCGCTTTTCGTTTGATGCGCCGCAGACCATCGAACTCAAGGGCAAGGGTATAACCACCGTCTACCCACTTACCGCGTAGTAGGCAAACGACATTACGGCAGGTTGCCAAACACGCCCCGCCACAGTTGCAAGACTGCTTCTCGCTTTCCCCTTACTTTTTCCAGTTCCACCCGGGCGTATTTTTCGCCATTCAATCGCAGGGCATGCTGCATCCGGCGGAATTCGCGATAAGCGGTATGTACCTCTTCGGCGAGCGCGGCGGGCAGTAGCTTGAGCTTCGCCCCAAGCTTAAGCAACGCCAGATTGCCGATATTGCCGGTGAGTTCGGGATGGGTATGGGAAAATCCCAGCACCAGGTATTGCACGATGAATTCCACGTCAATGATGCCGCCGTGGTCATGCTTGAGGTCGAACAGCATTCCGGCGTTGGAATGTGCCTCGAGCATTTTCTGGCGCATGTTGAGAACTTCGTTCCTTAATGCCGCAAGGTCGCGCTTCTGGCGCAGCACCTGTTTGCGCAAAGCCTCGAAGCGCTCGCCAATCTGCCGGTCGCCGGTGACGAAGCGCGCCCGCGTCAATGCTTGGTGCTCCCACAGCCAGGCGCGTCGTTCCTGGTATTCGGCAAAAGCGGCAAGGCTGCTCACCAGCAGGCCGCTGGCGCCATCCGGGCGCAAACGCAAATCGGTATCGTAGAGAATCCCGGCGGCGGTGTAGCTGGTGAGCCAGGTGTTGATGCGCTGAGTCAGCCTGGCGTACACTTCCTGGGCTTCTGCACGCTCATCATCGTAAAGAAACACCAGGTCGAGGTCGGTGGCGTAGCCGAGCTCTTTGCCGCCAAGCTTGCCGTAGCCGATGATGGCAAAGCGCGGCGCCTGTTTGTTGTCTAAGCCTTCCCAGCACAGGCGCAATACCTCCTCCAATATCAAATCGGCGAGATCGCTCAAATGATCACTCAGGCGCTCGAGCGCCAGCAAGCCGGCAAGGTCTTGGGTTAGCAGACGGAATACCAGTGAATGATGAAACTGCCGCAGAATATCCACTTGATGCTCGGTGTCGGCGTCCTTGAGTTGCGCGTGAAGATGCGATTTGAGGCGTGGCCAATCCGGCTCGGCGTACAGAGTTTGCGGATCGAGCAATTCATCCAGCACCAGCGGATGGTGCGCGAGATATTCGGCCGCCCAGGAACTTGCGCCGCACAGCCGCGCCAGGCTTTGCAGCGCCTGCGGATGTTCAGCCAGCAATGCCAGATAGGCTTCACGGCGGACGATGTTTTCCACCAGCCGCAGGAGGCGCATTAGCGCCGCGTCGCCGTAAGCCGCAGCCGCTTCAAGCAGCGCCGGCACCAACGCATCGAGTCGCGACTGGTTGGCAGCCGGCATCTGCCGGTAACGACGGCTCTGACGCAGGCCTCGCAGGCGCTCCAGGATCTGTTGCGGGTTCTGGTAGCCCAGCGCCGTGAGCTGCTTGAGCGCCTCTTCCTCGGCGAGTGTTTCCTGCCACAGCGGCAGAAGGCGATGCGCGTCGTTCTGCGGTTCGGCCAGTACCTGCTCGAAATGCAGGCTGATGCGGCTGCGATGCGCGTCGAGTTTTTGCAACAACTCTTCATAACCGCCAAAGCCCATCGCCTCGGCGATCAACGCCTGGTCTTCGGCGTTCTGCGGCAGCGTCTGGGTTTGCGCGTCGTCGAGATACTGCAGACGATGCTCCAGATTGCGCAGGAACACGTAAGCGTCTTGCAGTTCGTTGACTACGTCCCGGGGCAGCAGCCGCAGATGCGCGAGCTCATCCAGCGTCCCCAGCGTGGGGCGGATGCGCAGGCGGCTTTCGCGCCCGCCGCGAATCAACTGGAAAATCTGGGCGATGAATTCGATTTCGCGAATCCCGCCCGGTCCCAGCTTGATGTTGTTTTCGATGTCGCGTCCCCGTACTTCCTGGCGGATTTGCGCGTGCAGATTGCGCAGCGAATGGAAGACGCCGAAATCGAGGTATTTACGGAACACAAAGTGGCGCGTGAGCTTCATTAATTCTTCACCGTGGCCGCCGCACACCCCTCGCGCCTTGATCCAGGCATAGCGCTCCCATTCGCGCCCCTGGGTGATGAAGTAATTCTCCAGCATGGCGAAGCTCATCGTCAGCGGGCCGCCGTCCCCATAAGGGCGCAGCCGCATGTCCACGCGAAACACATAGCCGTCCCCGGTAATTTCGCTGATTGCAGCAATCAGCTTGCGTCCCAGCCGGTCGAAGAATTCATGGTTGCTGACGGGGCGCGCTCCGCTGGTTTCGCCTTCCTCCGGATAGACGAAGACAAGATCAATGTCGGAAGACACGTTGAGTTCGCCGCCGCCGAGCTTTCCCATTCCCACCACCAGCAATTCCTGCGGCTTGCCGTTTTCCTTGCCGATGGGTGTGCCGTGGTCTTCCCGCATCCAGCGGTACAGATGCTTGACTGCGACATTCAGCGTTGCCTCGGCAAGGGCGGTGGTGGTGGCGACGACTTCGTTAAGGGAGGCCAGGCCACACAAATCGCGCGTGATGAGATGCAGCATGACTTCCGCCCGCAAGCGGCGGACCATCCGGTAAAGACCTGCCGCGTCGTTTGCGTCATCCAGAAACGTGCGCATCCGTTCTGGGGTGAAAGGCCGGTGCAGGCTGTTTGCGACGGCATCTTTGAGCTGCGGCTCGCGTTCAATCAGCCGCCGGGCAAAACGGCTCAAAGCCAGCGCCCGCGCGATCAGTCGTTCATGCTCGCGAAGTGAGGCGGCATCAGGCTTTTCGGGTATATGCATGGGGGAATCGCGTTACAATGCGGGTTTAAATTGCCTGTTGTTTAGGACGATGCGCGGCACCTTGCAACCGAGTTGCCATTTTATTGTCTAGAGCCTATCTCAACAATACCGCGAGAGACGTTGCCGGCCACAGCCTTTGGCAAATTCTGAATCATGAATGGTCCATTATCCCGGATAATAAAGCCGGTTAAGCGGCTCCTGCTTTCGCTTTTCATGTTTGCGCTCCTGGCCCTGGCAGCGGTGGTGCTGAGCTTGCGCTATTGGATCCTGCCCAACATTGAAAACTACAGTGAGGACATCGCGCAAGCCGCGAGTACCCTCGTCGGCCAGCGCATTACTATCGGCAAGATCGCTGCGGACTGGGACGGCTACCGTCCGCATCTGGTGTTCGACGACGTGCAAGTCTTCGACCCAAATGACCACCCGGCACTGGTGTTGAAACGGGTCGAGACTACGCTGTCCTGGGAGTCTTTGCTCGCCGGCGGCGTGCGCCTTTATTCGCTGGAATTCAAACAACCCAATCTGAGCATACGCCGTGATACTGAAGGCGTCGTGCATGTGGCCGGCGTGGCGTTAAGCCGGCACGACGCGGACCAGGGTTTTACCGACTGGCTGCTCAAGCAGGAGCACCTGGTCATCCGCGACGCGTTGATTCTGTGGAAGGACGAGAAACTCGGAGCGCCGCAACTGGTATTAAACAGCGTCATGCTGCGCATTGAAAACAGCGGCGATCGCCACCGCCTGAGCTTGCGTGCATCGCCGCCGCCAGATCTCGCCGCGCCGCTGGAAATCGAAGGGGACTTTAGCGGCGACAGCTTCGATCCGGACGATTTGGACAAGTGGCAGGGCACGCTGTTTGCGCAAGTGGATTACGCCGATCTGGTGGCATGGCGCACTTGGCTGCCCTATCCCATCGAGGTGCAAAAGGGCAGCGGCGCGCTGCGCCTGCGGCTCACCGTAGACAATGCGCAAATCAAGGAAATCACCGCTGACTTGCAATTAAGCCAAGTGAAAACGCGGTTGCGCCCCGATCTGCCGGAGCTCGATCTTGACTCGCTCAACGGCAGACTGGGCTGGAAAACGCTGGATCATGGTTTTGAGCTCTCAGCGGCGAAATTAAGCCTGGCGGCTCAAGGCGGGTTGAGCTTGAAGCCTGTGGATTTCGTGGTGCGGATTTATCCTGCGTTCGAGGGCCAGGCGTTGCGCGGCGAATTTGAAGCCGGGGTGCTTGATCTGGAACCGCTGGCGGCGCTGGCCGATCGCCTGCCGCTCAACCCGGAATTGCGGCAACGGCTTGCCAGCCTTGCGCCGAAAGGCAGCGTTTACGATGTGGCGCTGAAATGGAACGGAGATCTGCCGAAGCCCGAGAGTTACAGTGTTAAAGGCAGGTTTGAACGTCTCGCGCTTAAGGCTTACGAAGCCTGGCCGGGTTTCAACAATGTGAGCGGTAGCGTTGAAGGCAATCAACAGACCGGCCAAATCAACCTGGAAGCAAAAAACATCAAGCTCGGTCTGCCGAAGGTGTTCGAGGAGGCGCTGCAATTTGAAAGCTTCAAGGCCCGGTTGGACTGGAAGGCAGAAAACAGCGGTACGCAGTACAGCTTAAGCAATATGGTGTTTGCTAATGCACACCTTTCCGGCAGCGCCAGCGGCAGTTACCGGACGGTAAGCGAAGGCCCCGGCATCGTTGATTTGAACGCCCATGTGACTCGCGTGGAAGCGAAACAGGTTAATCGCTATTTGCCTTTGCGGGTGCCGCAAAAGACCCGCGAGTGGCTGGTTACGGCTTTGGGTGGCGGCGCATTCAACGATTTGCAGCTCACTATGCGCGGCAACCTCGCCGATTTTCCTTTTGCCGACGAGAGCCAAGGCTTGTTCCAGGTCACGGCCAGGGCAACCGGCATTTCGCTCGAGTATTCTCAGGAGTGGCCGAAAATAGAAAACATCACCGCCGCAATGCAGCTCCGCGGTAACCGCGTGGAAATCCGCGGAAGCGAAGCGGAGATTCTCGGCATCAAGCTTTCCCGGATCGACGCGGTGATTCCCGAGCTCGGCAACCCTCAAGAGGTGTTGCAAATCGACGTCGAGGCCCAGGCACAGGCAGCGAATTTTTTGAATTTCATCGGCCATTCCCCGGTCAGCAGCATGATTGGCAGTTTTACCGAAAACGTACATGCCAGCGGCGACGGAAAATTGCTGTTGAAGCTCGAGATCCCCTTGCATCAGCGTGAGCAAACCAAGGTCGCGGGGACTTACCAGTTCCACGGTAACCAGTTGTCGTTCGGGCCCGATCTGCCGCCGATTGAACAAGTAAAAGGCAGGCTGCAATTTTCCGAGGCGGCGATGCAGGCGCAGGATTTAAGCGCGCAGATTCTCGGCGGGACCGCAAGTGTGAGCATCGCCACCCAGCCTGATCGCAGCGTGCGCATTGCGGCGCGCGGCAAAGTGAATGCGGCGGCATTGGGAAGTAAAGTGGTCTTGCCGTTTCAGTCTTATCTGCGCGGCTCCGCCGAATGGCGCGGCAGCATAAACTTAAGCAATAAAATCAATGATATACTGCTCGAATCGAATTTGGAGGGGCTGGCTTCGCTGCTTCCAGCGCCTTTCAATAAGTCGGCACCGGCTTCGGTGTTGCTGCGGTTTGAGAAGAAATCCACCTTTTCAGGCCATGAGCGGGTGTTATTGAGCTACGGCAATGTGCTTTCCATGCGGCTGGTGCGGCACAAGGACGGGCTGGACTATGAGCGCGGCCTCATCGTATTGGGCGGACGCGCCGGTGTCCCGGACAAAAACGGCATTTGGGTGAGCGGAGCCCTCAAGAGTTTTGATTTTGATCAGTGGCACACAGTGCTCGCCCAATCCGATTCGGGCCTGGGTCTGGATCTCGCTGGAATTGATGTGAAATTGGGCACGCTGGATGTCTTAGGCCGCCGCTTCGGCGAAACCCGGGTGAGCGCCCGTCATCAGGGCGGGGACTGGAAAGCGACACTTGCCGGCGCCGAGGTGAACGGCGAACTCAATTGGTATCCCCAGGGCAAGGGCAAGCTGGTGGCGCGTCTCGCCAATCTCGTTATCCCCGAGCCGCTGCCGGAAAAAAACAGTGCGGCTACCCAGGAAAGCGAGCAAAGAGATTTTCCCGCGCTTGATATCGTTGCTGAGAATTTCAGCCTCGGCGACAATCCGCTCGGGCGACTCGAATTGCAAGCGGTGCAGCAGGGCCGCGACTGGCGCATCGAAAACCTGCGGCTTTCCAACGCCGACAGCGTGCTGGCGCTGGATGGGTCGTGGCTCAACTTCAGCGTCCAGCCGCAGACCCGGGTCAATGTCAAGCTGGAAGTGAGCGATATCGGCAATTTGATGGCGCGGCTCAAGCTTCCGGAAGGCATCAAGCACGGAAGCGCGAAACTGGAAGGCGCTTTGTACTGGGGCGGCAGCCCCCAACACATCGATTATGCGACACTGTCGGGAAATCTGCAGTTGAACGCCGAAAAAGGGCAGTTTGTAAAGCTCGACTCGGGTGTGGCCAAGCTGCTCGGCATTCTGAGCTTGCAGGCGCTGCCGCGGCGCGCGTTGCTGGATTTTCGCGACATCTTCAGCGAAGGCTTTGCCTTCGATGACATCACCTCCAGTCTTAATCTTAACCAGGGCGTGGCCACGACTGAAAATTTCCACATGCGCGGCCCGGCGGCGACGGTGAACATGAGCGGAGCGGTGGATTTGGCGCAGGAAACGCAGAATCTTAAGGTGAGAGTGGCGCCGAGTTTTGTCGATAGTCTGGCGTTGGCGGGATTCTTGGGCGGTCCCATCATCGGCATTACCGCCTTTCTGGTGCAGAAAGCGCTCAAGGATCCGCTTGGGCAGATGATTGTCTACGAATACAATGTGACCGGAACCTGGACCGATCCAGTGGTGATAAAGCCTGACAGTTCTTTTCTGCCTATACCTTTTTTGCAGAACCGCTGATGTATTATGACGTCATCAAACTTGCCGCGGCTTTATGTTGCCGGTGCTCGGTTCCGGCCCTGCACCAGCCGTCGACTTTTATTCAGTACCGCAGAAATTATGGGACTGGCCGCGCAGCGGGCGCGCTGTTCTGGAACAGGAAAACCTGCCCAAGCCGTCGCCGCGTATGCCAGGCAATCGGACTCTTTGATGGTCATTCACCACGGCAATGCCCAGGAAACGCAGTTGCAGGCGACGGAACTGCGCTCGCGGCTTACCAGCCTTGCGGTGGATTCTACCCGCATTTTGCTGCTGGCGGATTTGCCGGCGAATGACAGGCTCAGCATCGAAATCAGGACGACAAAATGAGCGCCAAAATCCGTTCCGCCTCCTTGAGAAAGACTTCCGCCGCAGCAGGCAATGTGTATCGTATTGCCGCAGTGCAAATGGCCTCCGGACCGAACGTCGAAGGGAACTTGCGCGAAGCGGCGCGGCTCATCGCCATGGCGGCGGAACAGGGCGCGAAGCTGGTGGCGCTGCCCGAATACTTTGCCATCATGGGCATGAAGGACCGCGACAAAGTAGCGGTGCGGGAAGCGGAAGGCAAGGGGCCGATTCAGGAGTTTTTAAGCGAAACTGCCAAAAAACACAAAATTTGGCTGGTCGGCGGCTCGGTGCCGCTGGCAGCCTCGGCGCCGACCAAGGTGCGCAACAGCTGCTTGCTCTATGACGATAATGGCAAAATGGCCGCCCGATACGATAAAATACATTTATTCGGTCTGGACCTCGGCAACGAGCATTACCATGAGCAGACGACCATCGAGCCAGGCAATGAAGTGGTGGTCGCGGAAACGCCGTTTGGGCGGGTGGGGCTTTCGGTCTGTTATGACCTGCGCTTTCCTGAATTGTATCGGGCAATGGGCAACGTCGACATTATTCTCGTGCCTGCCGCGTTTACCGAAACTACAGGCAAAGCGCATTGGGAAACACTGATCCGGGCGCGCGCCATCGAGAACCAGGCTTATGTTCTGGCGCCGGCGCAGGGCGGCTATCATGTGAACGGCCGCGAGACGCACGGCAACAGCATGATCGCCGATCCCTGGGGCGTGATCCTGGATCGGCTTCCGCGGGGCTCCGGCGTGGTGGTGGCCGGGGTCAATCCGCAATATCAGGCGAGCTTGAGAAAAAGCCTGCCGGCATTGACGCATCGCACGCTGCGCCGGGTGTAGCATAAGCAAACTTTCTTATAAGTCGGGAACCGCATGCTTGCCGAAACTGCCGTAACGTCGTTCGAGACCGCGAACCGTTTTCTGCTCGCGCCCTACGATCTCGACCATGCCAAGCTCGAGCGCGTGTTCGGCAATCTGCTTTCGCACCAGGTTGATTACGCCGATTTGTATTTCCAGATTACCCGCAGCGAATCCTGGGCGTTGGAGGAAGGCTTGGTCAAGTCCGGCAGCTTCAACATCGACCAGGGCGTGGGCGTGCGCGCGGTGTCGCAGGACAAGACCGCGTTTGCCTATTCCGACGACATCAGCCTCGCCGCGCTGGAAAGCGCCGCGCAGGCAACACGGGCAATCGCGCGCCAGGGCGCACAATCGCGTACGCAAGTCGCCAAACGCGGTAAAGGGCGCGATCTTTATTCACCCTGCGACCCGCTGGCGAGCATTCCCGACACGCACAAAGTGGCGCTGCTGGAGAAGGTTGAAAAACATGCGCGCAGCATCGATCCGCGCGTAACCCAGGTGATGGCACATCTGGGCGGCGAATACGAAGTCATCCTGGTGGCGCGAAGCGACGGCATGACGGCGGCGGATGTGCGTCCGCTGGTGCGCCTGTCGCTGCAGGTGATTGCCGAGGAAAACGGGCGGCGCGAGCAGGGCACGGGCGGCGGCGGCGGACGTTTTGATTATGCTTATTTTACCGATGAAATCCTGGAAGGCTATTGTCAGCAGGCGGTGTCCCAGGCGCTCACCAACTTGCGCGCCAGGCCTGCGCCGGCGGGAGCCATGACGGTGGTGCTGGGCTCGGGCTGGCCGGGGATCCTGTTGCACGAAGCTATCGGGCACGGACTTGAAGGCGATTTCAACCGCAAGGGAAGTTCCGCTTTCAGCGGGCGCATCGGCGAGCGCGTCGCCGCACCGGGTGTTACCGTGGTCGATGACGGCACGATAGCCAGGCGTCGCGGCTCGCTCAACATTGACGATGAAGGCAATCCAACGCAGCGTACGGTGCTAATTGAAAACGGCGTGCTGCGCGGCTATATGCAGGACACGCTGAACGCGCGGCTCATGGGCGTGGCCCCCACCGGCAACGGGCGGCGCGAATCCTACGCCCATATCCCGATGCCGCGCATGACCAACACTTATATGTTAAACGGTGACAAACACCCGGAGGAAATCATAAAATCGGTGAAACGCGGGCTTTACGCGGTAAATTTCGCCGGCGGCCAGGTGGATATCGTGAGCGGCAAGTTCGTGTTTTCCGCCGCCGAGGCGTATCTCATCGAAAACGGCAAGGTTGGTCAGCCGGTGAAGGGCGCCACGCTGATCGGCAACGGCCCGGATGTGCTCACGCGGGTTTCGATGATCGGCAACGACATGGCGCTCGACCCGGGCATTGGCACTTGCGGCAAGGAAGGGCAGAGCGTCCCGGTCGGCGTGGGTCAGCCCACGCTGCGCATAGACGGATTAACGGTGGGCGGCACGCTAGAACCTGTTTAATGACCTCGCGCCTGCATTCATCTGTTTTGGCCGGCAACGCATCACGTGAAAGGTTATTAAGCAGATTTTTGGGAGATGAACATTAACGGATCAGAAATGCTCGACAGAGGGAACAGAACTTTTATCTGCAGCGTGGTGTTCGCGGACATCGTCGAATATTCGAAGAAGGCGGGCGACGAGCAGATTAAGCTCAAGGACCAGTTCAACGGTATCATTTCCCGTGCCATCAAGGACATCACCGTCAACGATCGCATCATCCTCGATACCGGCGATGGGGTGGCGATCAGTTTCCTGGGGGCGCCGGAAGATGCGTTGTTTGTGGGATTAAGCCTGCGCGACTCTTTGAAAGAAATTGAAAGTACCGATGAGCTGCGCGCGCGCATCGGCATCAATCTCGGGCCAGTGCGCGTGGTCAAGGACATTAACGGCCAGCCCAACATCATCGGCGATGGCATCAACGTCGCGCAGCGCGTGATGAGCTTTGCCGAGCCCAACGAAGTACTGGTGTCGCGCTCGTATTATGAAGTGGTCTCGCACCTTTCCCAGGAATACGAGCTGTTGTTTTCCTTTCAGGGAGCGCGCGCCGACAAGCATGTGCGCGAACACGAAGTCTATGCGGTCGGCACGCCGGGCAAGGACATCCAGCCCTGGCTGGGAAGGGCAAGAGTGTATGGAGAAGGCGCTGCTGAAACTGTTGACGACAAAGAAAGAGCTGCGCTGACCGAAGACACGCCGGCCAAAACCAAAGGCGGGGCCGGCAAAAAGCTGCTTTATGCGGGCGTGCTGCTGGTGGTGATTGCTGCACTGGCGTTCGCGCTGCGCGGAGGCAAGCCCGAGCCGGAAACCTCTAAGCCGCTGCCAGCGGCAGAGGCCAAACCCAGGAAGTCCGTGCCAAAAGCAGAAGCCGCCAAGCCCGCAACACCTGCGCCCGCTCCTGCAGTGGAAGAACACCATCCGTTTGGGCAGCCGGGGGCTGTACCCGCGCCCAAGCCGGAAGCCAAACCTGCTGAGGTCAAGAAACCTTCAGCCAAAGAGTCCAAGGTGGCAGAAGCGCCGGCAGCTGTAGCGGCTCCGGCCGGCGGGCTGATCACGCTGACGATTAAGCCGTGGGGCGAAATTTATCTGGACGGCAAGAAGATGGGCGTCAGTCCGCCCCTCAAGAAACTCCCGCTCACGGCGGGGAAGCACACTATCGAAATAAAAAACAGCGCTTTCCCGAGTTATACTGAGACCGTGGAAGTCAAACCAAACGACCGCGTCAAGATTACGCATCAGTTCCGTTAACAAGGAGGGGAACCATGCTTAAACCGAGAAGCTGGCTGCCGTGGGCTGCCGCCTTGGTATTATGCACTGGCTGCGCCGGGATGAAAGAATACAATCCGGTGACATTGATTGAGGGTAAGGGCGCGTCGGCTTTGTCAGATGGCGTAAAGAGTTACGATGACGGCAATTACGACAAGGCACAAAAAAGCCTGCACAGCGCGCTGGAGCAGGGGTTGTCGTTAAAATCCGACCAGGTGAAGGCGCACAAGTATCTGGCCTTCACTTATTGCGTCAACCACCGCGAGCGTCCGTGCCGGGAGGAGTTCAAGAAAGCGCTGGAAATCGATCCCGACTTCGAGCTTGAACCGGCCGAAGCAGGCCATCCCCTGTGGGGGCCGGTGTTCCGCAGCGTCAAGACTCGAAAATAAAAATTACTCGCCGCTGTCCGGCCCGAAGGGTTTGACCCGACCGGAGTCAAGTCATACCGCGGAATGCGCGCGATATCTTTATTCGTTAAAATATCCCGCTTAACTCTAGCCGCCACAGAGGTTTGCCTCGAGGCAGGTGGACCCTTCACCGAACCCCAACCGGCTCAAACATGATTCTTATCCTGAGCGACAACGTAAAAACCGACAGCGCGGAATATAAGCAGCTGCTGGAACATCTGGCGGCGCTTCCCAATATCAAGTGCAAGGTGCACCGCGAGCAGGGAGAAGAACGGGCGCTCACCGAAGTTTATCTCATCGGCAATACCAGTACGCTGCAAGTTGAGGACATGAAGAACCTGCCATGCGTCGAGCGTGTGGTGAGGGTGTCCGAGGAATACCGCGTACTCGGCCGGCACAAGGACGACCGGCGTCCGACTTGGTTTGACTACAACAGCGTGCGCTTCGGCCAGGACACGCTGCATATCTTCGCCGGCTTGTGCGCCGTGGATACCCGCGAGCACGTGGAAATGATGATGAAAGCGCTGAAAGAGCATGGCCAGGTATGCACGCGCATGGGCGCATACAAGCCGCGCACCAGCCCGTATTCGTTCCAGGGTCACGGCAAGAATTGCCTGCCGTATGTGTTCGAGCTTGCCGGCAAGTACGGCATCCGGGTGATTGCCATGGAAATCACCCACGATTTGCAGGTCGACGAAATTCGCGAAGCTTTGCGTCTGACCGGGAACCCGACCGGCGTCATGCTGCAAATCGGTACGCGCAACACCCAGAACTTCGAGTTGCTCAAAAGCGTCGGTCGCCAGCAGGATTTTCCCGTGCTGTTGAAGCGCGGTTTCGGCATCACGCTCGACGAATCGCTCAATGCTGCCGAGTATCTGGCTTCGGAAGGCAACCGCAAGGTGGTGTTTGGTTTACGCGGAATGAAGACCAACATGGGCGATCCGCACCGCAATTTTGTCGACTTCTCACACGTGCCGGTGGTGAAGCGCTTGACGCGCATGCCGGTATGCATCGACCCGTCGCATTCGGTGGGCTCGCGCAGCGTCGCGCCTGACGGCATTCTCGAGCTCATGCATGTCGCGGTGCAGGGCATAATTGCCGGCGCCAACATGATTCTGGTGGATTTTCATCCGGTCCCGAGCAGGGCGCTGGTGGACGGCCCGCAGGCGCTGTTGCTTAAGGAATTGCCGCAGTTTATCGAGGATGTGCAAATCGCCAGGGAAGCCTACCAAAAGCGAGTGGCGGCCGCCGCGCGTTATACAAATTAAGAGGAGAGAGTGGCGGGCCCGGTTTTCACACATTGAATTGGGGTTGCAGCGTTGAAATATATCTTGTATGACTGGACGGGCTTGTCTAGAATCAGCCCGGGCGCTCATTTTCCTGCGGACGTGCCGACCGGCTATGTGAAATTCCTGCGGCTGGTGTGCTACATCGTTACACGGGTTTTCAATGGGTATTCAGGCAATACAGCATGAGCGCGCGAGCGCTGGTAAAATAGGCAAAACGCGAAGAGAGGCGCGTTAGTCATGGCGGAAGAAACAGGTTCTTACCATAACCGGCTTGCGACGCTAGAACATCTCGGGGAAGGGACGGTGGTCGCGGAACAGATCTTCGGGATGGTCGGCCATTCGCCGTTTTTCGCCGAACTGGACCAAGAAGACGTCAGGGTGCTGGCGGGTTTCATGCAGGTGTACCGGGCCCAGTCCGGAGAGGTTATTATTCGCGAAGGAGACCCTGGCGATTACATGCTGCTGCTGATCCAGGGACAGGTGGATATTCTCAAGACAGGCCAGCACAGAACCGAGCGGCACATGACTACAGTGCTGCCGGGAATGACTCTGGGCGAAATGTCGATGATAGACGGAGAGCCGCGCTTTGCTACCTGTATCGCGAAGGACACCGCTACCTTTGCCGTGCTGACCCGGGATGACATGGTGAAAATCATTCTTGAGCAACCAAGCCTCGGTGCAAAAATCCTGATCAAGCTGGTCACGCTCTTGTCTCAACGCCTGCGCCAGACCAGCCATAAGCTTCTCGATCACATGGAGTGATAAGCCTGTTCGTGTTCCGGTCTTTCGCTTGAATTTCTTTTTATCCTTCCCTGTTTGTGCGATATTTTTTTCTACGCTCATCTTCCCAACTGCTTTCGCTTCCCCAGTCTACGTAACGGATGACCGCGGCGAGACGGTAGTGCTTGATCAACCGGTGCAGCGGATTATCGCGCTCGCCCCTTTCATTACCGAGCTGGTTTATGCGGCGGGGGCGGGGTCGAAACTCGTCGGAGCGAGCGAGTACAGCGATTATCCCGAAGCGGCGAATAGCATCCCGCGGGTTGGAAATGCGGCGCATATCGATATTGAACGCATCCTGCTCCTTAAGCCTGATTTGATTCTCGGCTGGCGCAGCGGCAGCCACGCGGGGGAGCTTGCCAGGCTGGAAAAACTCGGCTTCAAGGTGTTCGTCATGGAGCCGGTCAAGCTTGCTGACATACCTCGATTGTTGCGCACGCTGGGAAAATTTGCCGGCACCCGGGCGGCGGCGGAAATCGCGGCGAAGGATTTTGAAGACCAGCTGGAGTCCCTGAGAGAACGCTTCAGCGGCAAGCGCCCGGTCACCGTATTTTATGAAATCTGGCACCAGCCGCTGATGACCATCAACGGCGAGCACATAATCAGCGACGTACTGAAGCTGTGCGGCGGCGTGAACGTTTATGCCAACGTGCGCCCGCTGACCCCGATAATTTCCATCGAAGGCTTGCTGGCCGAGGATCCGGAAGCCATTATTTCAGGCGTATCGCAAGGCGAGCTATGGCAGCCATTCAAAATGTTAAGCGCCGTACGCAGAGAGCGCATTTTTTTCATCCCGCCGGAATGGCTTGAACGCCAGTCGCCGCGGATATTGGAAGGCGCGAGGGAAATTTGCGAGCGGCTGGATACGGTGCGAAAAGAGAAACGCTGAAGCTTACAGCCTCAGCCACTTGCCTACGTACAGCACCGGCCCGGTCGGCAATCCGGTGGGCGATCCGCCCTTGGGTTCGAGGCTGATGGCAAGCGCAGGCACGTTGCCGAGTTGCTGATCGGCGGGTTGTTGCAGCTTGAGCCTGGTGACGCCGGAGGCCGCAACCAGGCCGAGTGATTTCGGCGCCGTGCCTTGCTCGGCGGGCAGCGCCCACAACTCCAGCGTCTTGTCGGCTGCGATGGGTTGCGTGATGAGGGCTTTGACGGTGAGCTCGGGCGAGTTGCGCCTGGTGCTCACCAGCAGCACCGGCTGCTGGGTTTTCTGGTCGTTGAGCAACGCCATGTAGGCGGGCGGCGTTTCCGGCCGCGACGCGATGCTCAGGTAAATGAGAAGGACCGCGGCCAAACCCGAGCTGAAAAGACCCAGTGTGCGCCAAAAGCCCAGGTTAACAGGCGCTCCGGCGTTTCCTGCGATCCGCGCCTTGATGGCGTTCCACACCCGCGCCGGCGGGGCGATTTCAGGCGCGGCTTCCAGTATCGGGTAAATGCGGTTTTCCCATTCGACGACGGTGCGGCGCAGCGCCGGATCGTATTTCATCAACCGGGTAAAGCGCGCACGCGCCGCGCCGCGCAGGGTGCCAAGCGCATATTCCGCAGCGAGTTTTTCGCGCAATTCAGGGTTCGTGTAATTCATGCTGAAAAGCACCTCTTAAGCCGTTCCAGACCGCGCCGAATCCAGGTTTTCACCGTGCCCAAGGGCTGACGCAAATGCTTCGCCAGTTCGGCGTGAGTCAAGCCGTGATAAAACGCGAGCATGATGCTCTGCCGCTGCCGCGCTTCGAGTTGCTGCATGCAGCGTGCCAGCGCGTCCGCTGCATTCGATTGCAGCAGCAGCTCCACCGGGCCTCGCGCACCGTCCTCAAAATCTTCGATCAACGAGTTGTCTGCTTGCGCGATTTCCAGGCCGGGACGGCGCAGCAAATCCAGCGCACGGTTGCGCACGACGCTGGTCATCCACGTCATTGGCGCGCTCTTGCGGGCTGTGTATTCGGCGGCATGCTTCCAGATGTTCACGAAGCTGTCTTGCAGAACTTCTTCCGCCCAGTCCTTCCGTTTCAATATACGCAGTGCGACGCCAAACAGTTTCGCCGAGGTCTGGCGGTACAGATCGGCGAAAGCCGCCGGGTCGCCCAGCGCGCATTGCGCAAGCAGCCGGCTCAGCACTTCCGGCTGAGGTTTGGGCCTAATGGCGGGCCTCCGTCATTTATTCTTTCCCTGTTGCCAGAGTACGTCCCCGTGTTTGCGGTTCAGCACCCGTCCCATCACAAACAACAGGTCGGACAAGCGATTGAGATAGTGGCGGCTTGCCGTTGAGACTTTCTCGGAGCCGGCGAGCCTTACCAGGCGGCGCTCGGCGCGGCGGCACACGGTGCGCGCGAGATGCGTAAGGCTCGCGGCGCGCGAGCCCCCGGGCAGAATGAATTCCTCGAGCGGGGGCAAATCGGCGTTGAGGGCATCCAGCGTGTTTTCCAGCCGCTCAACCTGCTTTGGCGTGAGACTGGAATGCCCCGGCAGGCACAGCTCGCCACCGAGGTCGAACAGGTCGTGCTGGATATCGGTCAGGCAGGCGTGTATATGCGGCGGAAGGTTTTCGGCGAGCAGTACGCCGATGCAGGAATTGAGTTCATCGATTTCGCCGATGGCTTCAATGCGCGGGCTGTCTTTCGGGGTGCGCGAACCGTCACCGAGCCCCGTGGTGCCGTTGTCGCCGGTGCGCGTGTAGATTTTGGTCAGCCGGTGGCCCATGGTGCTCCCTGCGTTTCCGTTGAGGGATTATAGGCATTAAGGGGTGGCCTGAACAGTGCGACTTATTGGTTCAAGCGATCGGCTGCAAGCGCAATTTCCTCGGGTTTGAACAGCGGCAGCGAACAGCGTTTGTTGCTGCACACGAAAGCTGCGGCAGTCGGCAGCTCCGGATATTTGACATCGGGATTGGGCATTTTGCCTTCGCGCGTGTCCCACCATTCAATGCGCCGGTACACCGAAGGGTAGGTGAGCGCGGAGCGGTACAAGGCTTGCGCTTGCGGATCGTCCTTGTGGCCGACCACGGTGATGTGCGAAGGCTCGTTGGCCAGCTCGTTGTCGGCGAGCAGGATACCGGCTTCGGTGCGGCGGTAAAGAGCGATAGCTTCGGTGGCGAGCAAGCGCATCGCGTGCTCGGCCAGTTTGCGGTGTGGTTCGCGGCCGGAGTATTGGTAAACCAGATTGGCAAAGCGCACGGTGAAAATATTTTCCTCGATGGTCGGGCGCGGTTTCAACACGCCTTTCGCGGCGCTGGTCGCAAAGCCTGCTTGGATCTTGAAATTTTTGTCAATAAAATCGGCGGCTTGTTCCGCGTGCTGCAACCACTGCCGGTCGGCAGTGACGGTGTAGAGACTGATGAACGCCCGTCCCATGGCCAGCGTGTCTTCGAGATAAGGGCCGGCGCTATCCACTTCATCGTGGCGGAAACCGCCATTGGGCAGCGAGCGGTTTTGAATTATCCAGTTCGCCGTCTTGATGGCGTGGGCTAGATATTGCTTGTCGCCGGAAGCGGCATAAAGGTGTGCCAGCCCGTTAATCGCCCAGCCGTTCTCGCGCGCATAACGGTGCTTGTCGATCGCCGGCAGGCCGAGTTTGCGCCGTCCCGTGTCGTCGAGCGCAAAGTATTCGCCGCCGTGCTCGCCCTTGACGAGATCGGCGTCCTGGCTGGTGTAAAAAGCGCCTTCCGGACTGGTCAGAAAATTCTTGAGGTAACGGTAAATATCCTCGCCCGCCCTGAGATAGCGAGGGTCGCGAAAATGCAGATACGCCAGCGAATACGCTCGCATATATTCAGCCTGCACCTGCATGATTTTCTCGAAATGCGGATGCTTCCAGTCGCGATCCGTCGAATACTGGTACGCGCCGCCCCAGACCGGGTCGATCAGATTAAGTGCTCCGTTCAAGGTTTGACGCGCCATGGTTACGGCCTTTGCGTCGCCTTTTTTGGCGAGCAGCATCGCGTATTCGACGCTGTCGCGGTCCATGAACTTCTGCTGCTGTTCGAGTCCGCCGACCTGGTAATCGTGGGACAGAAAGAAGCGCTGCTTTAGTTCGCTGCGCAACTTGTCATCAAGAAGCGTCTGGTTGGAGAAATCGCTGACGTTCAGAATACGGACATCGGGATAGATGACCGGGCGGGGATCGTCAATGATTTCCTTGAGCATCGCGAGCATGTTTCGCGGCGGAAGGTAACCGGAGCGCTTGACGATTTCCCCGCCGTCCGAGTTAAACACGATGGTCACCGGCCAGCCGTAATCTTCGTAGCGCCTGGAGATATCGGGGCGGGCATCCTGATCCACTTTCACCGGGATGTATTGGGCCCGAATCAGTTTGGCGACTTCCGGATTGCCATAGGTTTCCCGATCCATGACGTGGCACCAGTGGCACCACACCGCTTCCAGATCGAGCAGAATAAACTTGTTTTCGCGCTTGGCTTGTTCGAACAAGCCGTCCGACCAGGGCTGCCACTGGATGAGGCCGGGTTGCGCGGCCTGCGCGCAAAGCGCAAAGAGAAAACTCAGCAAACCGAGAACGTAGCGCATGTTCTTGGACCACCCTGGAAAAAGCGGCCTCGGAAAGACTAACCGAGGCCGTAAAGCTCCTTGTAAAGGGGCAATGTCAACTTACTGTGGAACGGTCCGGCTTAAGCTGCAAATCCGTCGGGTTCCCCCTAAGACAGCGGCCTGGTCCGGGCCGTTCAATGCATGATACGGGCGGGGGCTGGATCTGGATGCCTGCGCTTGCCAAGAACCATTGACCTTAATCCAAGTATCCTTTAAAGTTCCGCATCCGATTTGTTCCTTTCAAGAGCTAATAAGACATGAAAAAAACCAGCTTATTCATCCTTTGCGCCGCCATGATTGTCGCGACTCCCGTTTCGGCGCACGCGGCGGGCGACCCGGCGCAAGGGCAAAAGAAAAACTCGATGTGCGCGGGCTGCCACGGTATAGACGGCTGGCGCACCGTCTACCCCGAAGTGTACAGCGTGCCCAAGCTCGGCGGTCAGCATGCCGCTTATATCGTCAAGGCGCTGCAAGCCTACAAGTCCGGCGCACGCAACCATCCGACGATGAAGGCGATTGCCGCCAGCCTGACCGACCAGGACATGGCCGATTTGGCGGCTTATTATTCGGGCGGCGGCAAATAAGATAATCAGGGATACGGGGAAAATAGAATGAATAAACTAGTTACAGTTGCAATTGTAAGCGCATTATTACTGGCGGCAGGCCACTCTTTTGCCGGTGGCGACGCCGCTGCGGGCAAGCAGAAATCCGCTGCGTGCGCGGCGTGCCACGGCGCGGACGGCAACAGCGCCACGCCCGACTTCCCGCGCATCGCCGGTCAGCAGCCCGATTATATCGTCAAGGTGCTCTCCGATTACAAATCCGGCGCCCGCAAGGATCCTATTATGGGGGCGATGGGGGCGAATCTTTCCAGACAGGACATGCAAGACCTAGCGGCGTATTTCTCCAGCCAGAGTGGATTGGTTGTGAAGTACTGACTCTGAATGCCAATAAAAAAGGAGGCGTGAGCCTCCTTTTTTATTACCGGGGGCAGCCCGGCGGCTGGTGACTTTTTCTTGCTCGGCCAAGAAAAAGTCACCAAAAAGAAGGCGCCCCGGACTCAGACTCGCGCAGCGTGGAGCGGTGAGGGGTGCAAGCTACCGCAAGAGACACTGTGAAACGGGGCGCTACTGCTGTCGCTCCCGCACCCCAAGCTGTGCTGACCGCGTCGCGGCAGCCCCCGCGCCTTAGCTGTACTGCTCGGCGGCTCACAGGGGAGATAAACCAACGCAAACTATCCACGGTGATTTGTCATTCTCCGTGGCTCACGCCGAGTATTTTTCGAGACACTCGAGATAAGTTCTTTCATTGGGCGCGGTGTTGTTCCGCTGCGCCTGCCAAATCATTTACCCCAGACAATTCATGACTGTGTGTAAGGCTTCGTGACGGTCTGCAGTTTTGTTGAATATCCTTTCAAATAATCCGCGAATACCGTGCGGCTGGTCTATTGAAAGCTGCTCCTCGATGGCGAGATGCATACTCATGTGCAGAAACGGATTGGTTTCACCCATTTCCGGGAGATAATCGCGCTCAAGAAAACGCTTTTAACACGTGCTCTTGTTTCGTTCCTTCACCCTTCACCCCATTCACTTCATTCACGCTGTTGCTGTTTTTGCCTTGTACTCGCACAAATCGCGAATCAGGCATAGCGGGCAATCGGGCTTGCGCGCCTTGCACACGTAGCGGCCGTGCAGAATCAGCCAGTGGTGCGTGTCGCGGCGGAATTCCTCGGGCACGAATTTCATGAGTTTGTCCTCAACCTCGCGCACGTTTTTCCCTGGCGCAATGCCGGTGCGGTTAGCGACGCGAAAGATATGCGTGTCCACCGCGATAGTCGGCTCACCGAACGCGGTGTTGAGTATCACGTTTGCAGTTTTACGGCCCACGCCCGATAGCTTTTCCAGCGCCTCGCGGGTGCGCGGCACTTCACCGCCATGTTCTTCAATTAGTATTTTGCAGGTGGTGAGGATGTTTTTAGCTTTGGTGCGGTAGAGGCCAATGCTTCTGATGAATTTTTGCAGGCCGGCGCGGCCCAGCGCGAGAATTTGCCGCGGCGTGTTCGCCACCGCGAAGAGCCGGGTTGTCGCGAGGTTCACGCTCTTGTCGGTCGCCTGCGCTGAGAGCACAACTGCGATCAAAAGCTCGAAAGGCGTTTGGTATTCCAGCTCGGTGCTGGGCTCGGGATTGGCGGCTTTCAGCTGGGTGAAAATCTCCCGGCGCTTGGCTGCATTCATTTTTGCGGAGATATTCTGCGTATTCTTGCGCGCTCCAGCGCCGCCCGGATCGCGGCTTTTTTGGGCTCATGTTCCGGCTGGGTTTTCTGTGCGAGCTTTTGCTGTTTTTCCTGCTCATCCCGCTGCAGGCGGAAGTTGTGGAAATTGAAGCGCTCGCGCGCCGCATCGGCATCCTGTTGCGACCAAACCGGATGGGCGGCGGGAATCATGCGTATGCAATCCACGGGGCAGGGCGGGATACATAGCTCACAGCCGGTACAGTCGGCGGTGATTATCGTGTGCATTTGCTTGGAGGCGCCGATGATTGCATCCACCGGACAGGCTTCGATGCACTTGGTGCAGCCGATGCAGAGTTCTTCTTCAATGACCGCGACTTCTCGCGGTTTTTCCACGCCGAATTGGAGATTGAGCGGCTTGAATTCGCGGTTGAGGAGGGCCGCGAGCCTGTGGATGCTTGCTGCTCCTCCGGGCGGGCATTGGTTGATGTCGGCTTCGCCTGTGGCAATCGCTTCGGCATAGGGCTTGCAGCCGCCATAGCCGCACTTGCCGCATTGGGTTTGCGGCAAAATCACATCAATTTGCTCGACGAAGGCAAGACTTGCAGTCATCCCGCAATTCTACTGCAAAAAATAGAGTATTCGTGCCAAACGGGTAAGTTGGAGATGCCGCTGTTTTAAGCGGCGGCTTTCCGGCGTTGCAAGCGAACGAGGCAGCGGTCTATCCATTGCGCGGTGAGTTTCTCCTGCAGCGAATTTTGGTTCAGGCGCGCGGAGAGCCCCTCGAAATCTACTTGGTCGAGCGGCTGGTCCTGGTTGAAGCAGGAAAAGACGTAGGTAATCTTGCCGGTTTCCGGATTAACGTGCGGCTGCAGGCACTGCGAACAGATTTCCTTCATCATGCACTGCATCGGCGAGTTGATTGAGCCGATGGCGAAATGATGCGGCTTGAGGCAAGACTTCAGCACCGTATGGCGGGCTTCGGCCACCGCCGCCATCATCTTGTCCGAGCCGATGGCGATAATGCGGTCGGCGTCGGGTACGGCAATCTGCTGCGGCCCCAGCGCGCCCCTGGCGTAGGCGGTGATGCCCTGCACGATGTTGCCGACAAAAGCGTGGTCCTGCGGCCGGCTTGGCTGGAAACCAGGATGTTCGTCGCAGCACCACACCGCCACGTCTGCAGCGGCCTCGATTTCTTCCATCTTGTAGCGGTCTATCATTTTCTTGTAGCCGGCGAAATACAGCACCCTGGAACCGGCGCGGCGCAACGCCTGGCCGATGGAGAAAAGCACCGCATTACCCAGGCCGCCCCCGACTAGAATTACCGTTTCATCCGAAGGAATCTCAGTGGGTGAGCCGGTTGGTCCCATCAGAATTACCGGTTCTCCGGGTTCGAGTAGCGCGCACAAATCGGCAGAGCCGCCCATTTCCAGAGCGATGGTGGAAACCAAACCTTTCTTGGTGTCGACCCAAGCCCCGGTGAGCGCCAGGCCTTCCATTGTGAGCTGCGTGCCGTCCACTTTAATCGCGCGGGTTTCATAATTCTGCAGCCGGTAGAACTGACCGGGACGGAAGCGGCGCGCCGCTTGTGGCGCTTTGACCACGACTTCGACGATGCTTGGCGTGAGGCGGATTACCTCGTGCACCGTGGCACGCAGTTCATTATTGAGGTGCGCAAAGAATTCCGCATCGCTTTTGCCGCTAGCCGGTTTTACGCGCTCCAGCACGCCGCTCACTACCGGGTAGCCTTGCTTCGCCCCGCCCAGCGCTTTCACTACATTGCCATAATAGGAAGGATGCAGATCTCCGAAGAAGCTGATAAAGCGCCCGTCACTGCGCTTCGACAAAAGCACGTTCGCGGTCTTCGGCTTGGAAATATTGCGCTCGGGTTTTACCGGATTGCCGTCTTCGTCGCAGGCCTGGAAGTAGCGGCCGTCCAGTTTGAAATTCCCTGGATCCTCGCGCGCCAGAACAGTATTGGGCTGTGTTCCCGCCGCGACCAGAATGGTGTGTGCGGGAAGTTCGACTTGATTGACTTCACTCCAGTGGCCTGCTGCGTCTCTGCTCTGCACCGACATGCGGATGGCGCGCGCCGCGCCAAATGAATCCACTTCCACGCGCAGCGGGTTCAAGCCTTCGGCAAAGCGCACGCCTTCCTGCAACGCTTTGTCCACTTCTTCGTGGTTCAGGGTATACGAGGGACTGTCGATCAGGCGCTTGCGGTAAGCGATGGTCACGCCGCCCCAGCTTTGCAGTAATTCCAGGATGCGCGACTTACGGCCTTCGGCTTGAGCGGCTGCGCGTTCGGCGCGGATGGCCCGGGCGTGCTCGAGAAACTCATCGGCGATATGCCGTTCTTCGGGGTGCCAGTTGCGGCGCACGGCGGTAACGCCACGCTCTGCGATGAGCGTTTCGTAGCGCAGCAGGAATTTCTCGACCTGCAATGGATAATAGGCAAGTGATTCGGTCGCGGTGTCGATTGCGGTCAAGCCACCGCCGATTACCACCACTGGCAGTCCGAGCTGCATGTTGGCAATCGAATCCGCTTTGGCTGCGCCGGTCAATTGCAGCGCCATCAGAAAATCGGAAGCGGTGCGCACCCCGCGCGCCAAGCCATTCGGCATGTCTATCACCGTCGGACGACCGGCGCCTGCCGCCAGTGTAATATGATCGAAGCCTTGCGCAAAAGCTTCGTCTACCGTGAGCGTGCCGCCAAAGCGCACGCCACCAAACATCGCGAACTGGCTGCGCCGCTCCAGGAGCAGGCGGATCAGTTTCAGGAAATTCTTATCCCAGCGCACGGTGATGCCGTATTCGGCCACGCCGCCGAAACCCGCCATCACCCGGTCGTCCAGCGATTCGTACAATTCGCCAATGTCGCGGATCGGCTTGAACGGCACGCGTTTGCCGTGTGTATCCACGCCTGAAATTTCGGCGGGGAGCGGTTCGATTTTCAATCCGTCTATGCCGACCACTATATGGCCGTCGTTCATTAAATAGTGCGCAAGTGTGAAGCCCGCCGGTCCCATGCCGGCAATCAGCACGCGCCTGCCGGTGGCGGGCCTGGGATAGGGGTGGCGCAAGTCCAGCGGATTCCAGCGGGTGAGCAGGCTGTAAATTTCAAAGCCCCACGACAGCTCCAGCACATCTTTCAGCGTGCGCGTCTCCGCCTGCGGGATGTTGACCGGTTCCTGCTTCTGGTAAATGCAGGACTTCATGCAGTCGTTGCAGATGCGGTGTCCCGTGGCGGCGACCATCGGGTTGTCCACCGCGATGATTGCCAACGCGCCGATTGCCTGGCCTTCGGTCTTCACCTTATGGAACTCGGAAATTTTTTCTTCGAGCGGGCAGCCGGCGAGCGTTTCGCCAAACGGGCTCTTTTTGAATCCATCGGCAGGACCCACCGGATCACGGTGAGCGAAGCTTTGTGCGGAGATGGTGGGCGGCGCGCCGCTCCCGCTCTCGGCTGCGCTTCCGTGTCGCGGCGCGCCCTTTTCCTTGAGCCCTGTAGAGCAGGAATCTTTGCCTTGCTCGTGACACCAGATGCAGTAGTTGGCCTCGTCCAGGGCGCCGACCAAATCAGTCCCCGGGTCGGTGAGCTTGAATCCTTCGCGGCGGCGCAGATGCTTTTCATCAAGGGTAAAAGCGGCGAAGCCTTGGCTCTCGTCGGTGACAACCGGCACCAGGCGCATGAAGTCGAGCTTGTGCGGCGCCTTGAACAATACACCGCTGCAGTGGCGTTGGTGTCCCGCCGGCGTGGTCGCCGCCCAAGCGGCGTAGAGCAGAGCGGTTTGCAGCTTGTCGGCGTTTGCCGCGTCATCCTTTTGCCATTCGCTGACATGCCTGGCGAATGCAAGCTCGGAAAACGGCTCGCCAAACAGCGCCTCCAGCCGCTTCTCGACCGCGGGGCCGTCAACCGCGGCGGCTTCCTCGGGTTTCACCTTGTTCATCGCTCTGCGCTGCACGAACAGGCGCTTGCAGGAATAAAGCGGCGCAAGCTCGTGATGCCGGGCGGAAAGTTTCCGCACCTCGCTTTCGATACCGAATAAATCGGCGATGAAATCATCGAGATGCGGTGCAACTGCAATCAGGAGTTCCGATTCTTCCTTTTTAGCGAGTTCGTCGGCGTTGAGGATGCGCCCGACTTCGATGCGTCGGCGCAGCGCGACATCCGCTTCGCCGAGAAAATTCAGAAACGCGGCATCGAGCCGCAGCAAGCCATCCCGGCGATAGAGGTCTTCGAAAGAAAGCCCGTGACGCAGCTTAAGCGCTGTTTCCTGATGCGTAGTCATGCGTGGTTTGACGGAATCCGTTTAAAAGCATGCATTATCGCTTTTAAGGATGCGTCATTCAACCATGCTGAGGTTATATAGATAGATGTTTGGATTATATGCTGAGGCAAGGTGCCGGATGTCGTGGCGACGGCAATGCGCGGCTAGGTTATGCGGGATGGACTGCGGAGCACATTCGCATGTCACACGGCAGCGCCAGTTTGTTCGGTTAGTGATTCAATGATTTCAGCTACCAGCGCCGGGCCGCGGTAAATCAAGCCGCTGTAAATCTGCACCAGGCTTGCGCCGGCTTGCAGCTTTTCCGATGCGTCCGTGCCGCTCATGATGCCACCCACCCCTATGATAGGCAGTTGCCCTTGCAGCGCGGCTGCCAGCTGACGGATGACGACGGTGGATTTTTCATTAAGCGGTGCGCCGCTTACACCGCCGCTTTCCTGGCTTAAGCCCTTGATTCCGGCGCGCGAAACCGTGGTGTTGGTGGCAATCACGCCGTCGATTTTATGCGCCAGCAACAGCGCGGTGATGTCGCTAATTTCCCGCTCACCGATATCGGGCGCGATTTTCAGTACTAGCGGCGCCTGTTTTCCAAACAGCTTGGCAAGTTTCTTATGTTCTTCCTTTAAGACGGACAGCAACGAGTCGAGTTCCTGTTTTTGCTGCAGCTCGCGCAAGCCTTGCGTGTTCGGCGAGGAAATGTTAATGGCAACATAACTTGCAAACGGATATATCTTGCGCAGGCAGGCGATATAGTCATCGGCCGCATTTTCCATCGGCGTGTCGGCATTCTTGCCGATGTTGATGCCCAATATCCCTTTGTAGCGCGCGAGGCGGATGTTTTCTATCAATCTGTCCACGCCGTGATTGTTGAAACCCATGCGGTTGACGAGGGCCCGGGCCTGCGGAACCCGAAACAATCGCGGGCGAGGATTTCCCGGCTGAGGGCGGGGTGTCACGGTACCGACTTCGATGAACCCGAAACCCAGCGTGGCGAGCGCGTCTATGTATTCGCCATTTTTGTCCACTCCCGCCGCAAGTCCCACGGGATTGGGAAAATCCAGTCCCATGACTTGGCAGGGCTTGCCCTGGGCCCGTTTCCCGAAAAATCCGCCCAGGCCTAGGGCGTGACCAAGATGCAGGGAAGCGAGCGTTAAATGATGGGAGGTTTCGGCATCGAGCCTGAACAGCAGGGGTCGCAACAGGGAATAAAGCATGGCGTGATTTTAACTGTTTCCGTTGAAGCGGAAAAATTTTATAAGGCCTATGAGCCGGCCACCTTTTCGGGAATCGGCTGGCGCCGCAATAGCAATTGGTACAGAGCCAGCATCACCAGCCAACAAATCAGCGCCGTCCAGAGATGGTGCGACAGGAAATGCGCACCCTGCATGACGCGCCCGAAGCCGAGAACAAAGCCCAGGCCAAAGCCGCCGAACAGTCCCCAATACGCGAGACGCCGTCTGCGCAAATGCTGCCCGGCAAAATAAAACGCCATCAGACAAAAACCGGTAGAAGAATGCCCACCCGGCCAGCATTTGCCCGGCTTGACACCTTCCGGAGTTTTTTCAAACAAGGCGATGTAAGGCGCATAGCCGCCGTACATTTTTAAATCATAAGGGCATTGCTTGTTGCTCACGCTTTTGAGATAGCTCACCGTCCCTGAAGAAAGCCCCATCGCCAGCACCAGAAAGAGGAGAACACGGCGTAGTGGAGCGAGCGAAGCAATGCGGAACGAAAGAAGATAAGCTGCCAGCACTGCCACACCGAGAATTACTACCGCATATTTGGCCCAACGGTGCATCACCACTTCGAGAAACCAGTGGTTGCGCAATGGAAACTGTTGGGTTACCGGGTCGAAAAACAGGCGCGTGACGCGCTCGTCAATGCCCAGTAGGTAAATCAACCACAGGACGAGGCTAGCCGCAACCAGGGGAATGACCAGATGCAAAAGGTAAAAACGCGAAGCGCTGTTTCGTCTTTGCGTCGTCTGCGCTGATTTCACTGTTGTTCTTTACGGAAGCGCCAGCTTAATGCCAGCCGTAGCGGCGGTTGATATAAAAATCGTAGGCCAACTGGAACACGCTTGCCGCATTTTTCATTTGTTCTTGGTCAAGCGCAGTCTTGGTCTGGCGATTGGTCTTCTTGTCGTAGAGATAAGTGATGCCGGTTTTGCGGAAATTGAGTTCGGTGAGCTTGGTGCCATCGTAAAAGGCGATATCGCGGTTGTGGTTGAGCAGCACAAACCTGTCTTTTGGGTTGCATTTAAACACGTCTTTGCCGAAAAACACGCTGTCGTAGGAAATATTGAGCATGCCGAGCACGGTGGGCGCGATATCAATCTGGCCCGTCAGAGTATCTACTTGGTGCGGCTTGAAATGCCCGGGTGCGTAAATCAAGAGCGGCAGCTCATAGCTGCGCAAGGGGATATCTTCTTTCCCATAGACCCGCGCGCCGTGGTCGCCGGTGATGATGATAAGCGTGTCATTGAAATAAGGTCTGTTTTTGATTTCCTCGAAGAACTTGCCGATGGCGTAGTCGGCGTAACGCACGCCGGCCTCGCGGCGGCCGCCTTTGGCGGGCACGCCGGGCACCCCTTCCGGGAAGGTGAAGGGTTTATGGTTTGACGTGGTCATCACGATGGAGAAGATTTTCTCGCCGCGCGCGCTCTGCTGGTCGAAAATGCGCAGGGCGTTGCGGAACAGGTCTTCGTCAGACACGCCCCAGATATTGCTGAATTTCGGCGGGTCCAGGTCGGTGCGGTCCACCACACGGTAGCCGTTATTGCCGAAAAAGTAGTTCATGTTGTCGAAAGTGCCAAAGCCGCCGTAGATGAAAGTCGGCGCGTAGCCGTTTTTCTTCATCACCGTCGACCAGTTGAACATGCCTTCGTTGTTGGGGCGTTTCACGATCGCTTCGGCCGGCACCGGCGGGAAGGAAGCGGACACCGCTTCCATGCCGCGCACGGTGCGCGTGCCGGTGGCGTAGACGTTGGTGAACATCACGCTGTCCTTGGCGATGCGGTCGATATTGGGGCTGAGGCCGCGCGTGTCGCCGTAGGCGCCGATAAAATCGGCGCCAAGGGATTCTTCAAGCAGAATCACGACATTGAGCAGCAGGGGCTTTCCGGGATTCTCAATGCGCCGCGCGATGGGGTTGTTGGAGCCGGAGATAAAGGTTGAGTTGGGTTGCGCCACCAGCTGGCGCAAGCGGTGCTCCGCTTCCTCGGCGGAGATGGTAGTGTAGAAGTTCGGGTAATCCATTCCGCTGTTCATCGCGGCGTTGAAGAATGAATAAATGCCGTTTGCCGTGAGCTCGTTGGCGACGCGGTTTTCCGAATAGCGGCCGGTATTGATGTTGACGGCGGCATGCACGATCAGGAGCAGAATCATCCATGTGCCGAAAGGCTTCACGCGCACAGCCAGCCGCTCTTCTTTCAGCATGCTGCGGTTGAGCATGGGGTAAAACCGCCACATCGCGGCGAAGGTGACCAGGGCGGCACCAATCAGCGCCCACCCCACCGGGTAGGATTCCCAGATGTTGACGAACACTTCATGCGGGAACACCAGGTATTCAACAGCGACGAAATTAAAACGCGAGTTGAACTCGTCAAAAAAGTAGTATTCTACCGCGCCGAGATAAATGAGGCCGTACAGCGAAGCGGCAAATGCGGTGATCAGAAAAACGCGCTGTCCAATCGAGCGGAACGCTTTTTGCGGGAACAGAAACAGATACAGCGCGAAAGGCGCGAAAAGGTAAAGGCAGGTGATGAGGTCGTACAGCGTGCCGACGGGCAGGATGGCGGCGAGAGAACCGACCGCGATTTGGCCTTCCTGGATCGGGCGCACCGCCAAAACGATGCGGGTGAGGAAGGAAATGATGAGATACAGCGTGGCGGCTAAATATAGAATGCCAAACCGGCCGGATTCATAAATCCGCCGCAACCAACCGCCGGAAGAGGAAATGATCGACCTCAACGCCGGGCCGGCGCCGGCAGCGATTGCCAGCGGTCGTTTATCAACCCCTCAATCGGCTGGAAGTTTGCCTTGTACGCCATCTTGCGGCTTTCCCCGATCCAGTAGCCGAGATAGAGATACTGCTGGCCGAGATCCCTGCACAGTTCGATTTGCCACATGATGTTGTAGGTGCCGAGGCTCGCGCCCGGAAGATTGGGCTCGAAGAAGGTGTAGACCGAGGACAGGCCGTCGTGCAGGCGGTCGATGATGCTCACCATGCGCAAGTCGCGTCCTTCGCGGAATTCCACCAGCTGCGAATCCACATTGCTCTGTAGTAGGAAATGCTGGTATTGTTCGCGACTGTCCTGGTCCATGCCACCGCCGGAATGACGCTTGGCCTGATAGCGCAGATACAGCGCGTAATGCTCGGGATGATATTTAAGCTCCAGCATTTCCGCGCGCAGATTCTGGTGACGCTTCCAGGTGCGGCGCTGGGTGCGCGTGGGGCAATAAGCGCCGGCGATGATGCGCACCGGCACGCAAGCGCGGCAGCTGTCGCAATGCGGCCGGTAGGTAAACGCGCCGCTGCGGCGGAAGCCGGTTTTCACCAGCTCGCTGTAGACTGAGGTGTCAATCAGGTGGCTGGGGGTGGCGACCTGCGAGCGCGCCATTTTCCCCGTCAGATAGCTGCACGGGTAAGGGGCTGTGGCGTAGAACTGTAGCACCGACAGCGGGAATTCATTCAAATAAGTCATGGTCGAGACGCCATTTTCCTTGGATACCCGCATAGTTTATCAATTCTTCCAGCTTCCGCGTAAATTGCTTGCGCGGAATCTCGCGCGCGCCGAACGAAGCCAGATGCGCGGTTTTCATCTGGCAGTCAATCAGGCCAAAGCCCCAGCGGCTTAACTGCCTCACCAAATGGACAAAAGCGATTTTCGAAGCATCGGTCCGGCGCGCAAACATGGATTCCCCGAAAAACACGCGGCCCAGCGCCACGCCGTAGAGTCCCCCTGCCAGTTTGCCGCCGATCCGGGTTTCCAGCGAATGCGCGAGGCCCAGTCGGTGCAATTCCTGATAAGCCTGCATCATGTCAGGCGTAATCCACGTTCCGGGCTGGCCGCGGCGGGGAGCCGCGCAGCTTTTCATCACCTCGGCAAAGGCGGTGTCGACGCGGATTTCATAATCGCGTTTCTTCAACACCTTGCGCAATGAGCGCGAAATCTTGAGTTCGGCAGGGAAAAGCACCATTCGCGGATCGGGGCTCCACCACAGTATCGGCTCGCCTTGGTTGAACCAGGGGAAAATCCCTTTCGAATAGGCTTCGACCAGGCGCTTGGGGGACAAATCGCCGCCTGCGGCAAGCAAGCCGTTTGGCTCGATGAGCGCAAGCTCCGGCGGCGGAAAGGAGTGATCGGAGGTAAGCCAGGGAATCATCGCTTTATTTTAAGCGATGATTCCCGGCTCGGCTTAGCTTCAGATACTGTGTATTGCCTTAATAACCGGATTTCGCCTTCTCAGTGAGGCGGATCACGCCGCAAGTCACCCTGGGCCCGGCATTTCCTGCGGGCTGTGATTTCAGGTCATCCGGATTGGCGTGCACGATTACGCCTTTGCCGACAATGCTGTTGGCCGTCTGATCCAGGGTGATGCCATCCACTTCAATTGAAAGCGTGGCGTTGCCCGATTTATCTGCGGTGAGATTGCCCAGGTCGCCGCCGTGGCGTTCTGCGCTGTCCGGAGTGCCGTGGGGTTTGCCGGCGGGATTGAAATGCCCTCCGGCGCTCATTCCGTCGGCCGCACTGCAATCGCCTTTTTCGTGAACGTGAAAACCGTGCAAGCCAGGGGTTAGGCCGTTTACGTTCGCTACCACCAGCACTTTGCTGCCTTTTTGGGTGAAAGTGACGGTGCCCCAAACCTTATTGCCCTTGGTAGGCTGCAGGTTTGCGGTGGCAGAGGCGGTTTTGCCGGGCAGCCAGGCGCAGCCCGCCATAATCAGCGAGCAAGATAATGCTGCAAGCAATATTCTCATTTCATCTCCTTTGCTGTTTGGGTTATTAAACTGCCGAGCGGCGTTATCTAGCACCTGACTTGCTGTTGGCAAAAGTTTGTCAACTCGGTGACGATGACATCGCCGGTTACCTGTTTCTGCGCTTTCTTGGAGCCATACTCCAAAGCCAGCTTGAAGTCGTACTTGGAAAAGAAATTGTTGAACAGCTCTCCACCAAGCGTGCCGACCGCATAGAGCTCGTCGGTGTTCTTGTCGTGCTCAAGGATAATTGCCGCCAGCGGCTGTGGTGCCGGGCCGGAAACCACCTTTGCACCCTGCGCAGGATCGTATTCGCTGTGCTCGGCGCAGCAGTGAATCACGTCAGGTTTCCCGATTTTTGAGCTGACGTCGCCACGGTAGCTGATAAAGCTGATCTGCTTGGTGGGGTAGGCCAGGCGGTGAGCGCAGATTGCTGAATAAGCGACAACGGAATGGTTTGCGCCTACCCCGCCTTTCCAGTGATAGCTTTTGCCATCGGCGGTGAGCAGCATTGCCTGGCTCGTAGTGGGTTTGCCGAGATTCAACAGGAAGCACGGCGTACCCTGAAACGGATAGTGGAAAATATAGTTTTGCTTGATTTGCAGCCGGGACGCCTGGAGCGGGCGGCCGTCGTAATCCACCAGCCGGGCGCGGGCATAGAATCGGGGCTCGGTGTTTTGCGCGGCGAAGCCGTTGTTGACCGCCGCCACAGCTGCGGCCCCGGCGCAGATTTTGATGAATTCGCGTCTCTCCATAACCCACTCTCGGGCAGTGCTGCTTATGTAACACTCATCGCGCCGCAATGTCAACCGGACAGGCCACAGGTCGGATCTTTAAAAGATGAAGGCAGCCGCAAACCGCTGCCGATTTAGCCAATAACATTTTCATCACGGGAAAACGCCTGAGCAGGCGCTGGCAATGCACTCCGCTTCGGGCTATTCTTGGTTTATGAATAATCTTGAGGAGAAAAAATGCCTGAATTAAGCCCGGAAGTTGCAGGCCTGCTCAAGGAACTGCGCACCTTTCTCGCCAATGGCAGTGAGCCGTGGGAACAGCGGCGCGAACTGATCCAAAAAATAAACAATATGGTTGAAGGCGGGGAAGTGGAATTGTTCGTAGGGATGGCGCGGGAGATGAGCCGCATCGGCGCCACTTATACCAACTTGTTGCAGGCTTTTGCCCAGTTCGGCGCCGCGCAGCAAGGCGGAGCGAATCTAGCGGATTGGTTCACGCGTTCGTTTCAGCAACCACAGGCCATGGTCCCGCCGCTCATGTCGCCGGCGGCGGGGTTCGATTACTTCAAGCAGCTTGCCGATTTCATGAGCGCTCAAGCCAAATCGGCAGGCGCCTCGCAAGAGAAAAAGGATTAATCAAGCGTTACGCGGTCAAAGAAAAAGGGCGCGGAGCCGCACCCTGGAAAGAAAGGAAAATGAGCATATGGAGGAGATCTCATCCTCCATGCTTGCGCCCCTAAGTAACAGTAAATGGAGTGCCAGGGCGCAGTTCATTTTCAATCAATGGCTTCTGATGCTGTCGGGGAAAGGAGTGTGCCAAACGCGTAACAGTTTATTGCAGTGGCGGTGTATCAAATTTGTCACTGGCGGACTGATGGATGTTCCGGGCTCACCGGTGCGCCTCGGCACGGCGATTATACTGATGCTGTCCACTTGGCTCAGCGGGTGCGCTGGCTTGGGTAATGAGAAAACCAATCCGGTAACGGTAGAACAAATCGTGCAAATGACCCGCGACGACATGCCTGCGGAAACGATCGTGAAACAGTTGCGTGATTCGCATGACGTGTATCGCCTAAGCGCATCCCAGCTTGCGAAACTGCATGACCAGGGCGTGGCGGACGAGGTGATCGACTATATGCAGGAAACCTACATTCAAGCGGAGCGACGCGAGGAAATACAGTACCAGAACCAGTTCTGTGGCTACGGCTTGTTTTGCCGGCCGTTTCCTTACTTGCCGCCGGCGTTGATACGCATGCGCTGAACCGACGACAGGCAAAAAAATGGGCGTGGAGGACACGCCCAAAAGTCTTAATAAAGGAGAATGAGCAAGCAGAAACACTACGCTTGCGAAAATACAAACCAGCAAGAAAGGTGCCAGCAGTCCATTCTCGGCCAATCAATGAGTTATAAGATGAAGCGGGCTGGCCGTTTGTATCGGAAGTGACGCAGGTGTTGCAAGCTATCCACCGATTTTGGCACGATGCTTGGTTGGGGTCATGTACCTCATATAGGCTGCAATCCAATTTGAGCGAATTTCCTGCTGAGCTTCTCCCAGGTTCAAGGCCCCATGGCAAACCAGCTCATGCAGTTTGTTTTCGAGCCGGTCCTTTTTTGCTGCTGACCACCGGCCGTATCGAGGTTCCGGCCAGAGATTTGCCTTGTCTGTAGGGTTGCCGCCGACTTCCAAGGGAATGAGATGGTCTTCCTCGTAGTGCTTGGGGTCTTTATCTGTGTAGCCGTACTGCCTGATCTGTTTTTTCTTGAGGGCATTGGTGTAATAAGCAGGCGGCCGAATTTTTTTCGTAAAGCCTTTTACACAAATTGTGTTCCGGATGTTGCCCTGGGTCACATTAGGGTCGGTGGCTCCTGGCGTTAATTGCGGATTAGGAAGCTCGCCCGCTGATGCAAAGCCAAAAGTCAATAGAAAAGATACGAGGCAGATGCACGGCTTCACTAAGTGTAAGATTCCCGGCTCCTCAAGAAGTTTTATTTTGAAGCGCACTTTTCTTGGAACCGGTCAGGGTGCTTGTTGCTGCCGGATTCCCCAAGCAGGGCAAATCCGGGTACTGGTTGGCGCCCCGAACACGAATCGAACGTGCGACCTGTCCCTTAGGAGGGGACTGCTCTATCCACTGAGCTATCGGGGCGACGCGCGCATTCTAGCCTATATTGCCTTCGCGTATCACTCGTCCAGTGCCGGTTCAGGGCGAAGCGCGCTGCCTGCGCGAGCCTGCCCCGCCGGGAACGACGGTTGAGGCTTAAGGCTGGCGCAGCCGCACCATTCCTTCCATGAGATTGGAAGGGGCTTCACGGCCGCTCAAGCTGTTTTTCCTTAATTTCTACTGCGGGATAATAAAGACCCGCGAGCCTGCGCTGCCACCACACGCCTCTCAGAGCTTTTTCTTCTCCGCTCGCATACCGGTAGTCGTAAAGCAGGGCCCGCACGTAAAGAGGCGGCTTGTGGGGAAAGGGATTGCCGTCGAGCAGCGCGATCACTTCCGGGGAGTTTTCCAGGAGCCGGTGCAACAAACGTGAAAACCAGGGGTGCTGACCTTGTGTCCCCAGCGCGGCAAACCACATCTGCCAATCCAGCCGCGGCTGGTGCGGGATATTCCACGGCGGCGCCCGTTTCACATCTCCCGGCTTGTACTTGAATGCGTATTCGCTCCAGTGAATACCGTCGTCCGAGCCTTCGATGATGATTTCCGGCCGCTCGGTGGTCATCACCGCGAATAAACCGTAAGTGTTGACGATGCGAAATGGCGCGGTACCGTTGTTCAGCGCCAGCGCCAAAACCGGCGCGCGCCCGGTAAAAGTGGAAAAAATCTGCGTGCCGCTCACCAGCACAATCAACAGGGCAAACGAAGCAACGGCAAACGAAGCGGCTTTTCCCGGCTGCATGCCGCGCACCCGTTGCTGAAGCGCGCGGGCCAGGTTTTGTGGCAGCAGATGGTTGAGGGCCACGTCGTCGAACAAGGTGAGGCATAGCGCCATGGTGAGGAGATTGAAGAAATTGTAGTTGCCGGTGAGGAGAATGGTGACTTGCAGCAGCAGAAAGCCGAAAGCCGCAACAAAGCGCAAGCGCCTTGGACAGAAAATCAGGAACGGCAGCGCGAGCTCGATGAAAAAAGTCATGCCGGTGGCGAAACTCAACGTACCTTGCGGCAAATGGTGCGTGTACCAGGCTAGCGGCGTGGGCAGCGGCTGGGTTTGAAAGTGGTAGGAGAGTGCCGAGAGGTCCGCCCAAGTGGGATCACCGCTCAGAAGCTTTACCGCACCCGAAAAAAACATTAAGCGGAACAACAGCCAGCGCAACAGCCAGATGCCAAACCTTGAGCCCGTGCTCAGCAGAAGCGCAAGAAATCCGGTCTCCAGCAGCAGCAAATCCCATTGAAACGTCATGAAATCCTGCCCGGCGTAGAACAGCGAGAGATATAGCGCATAAAGCAAAAGCAGACTCAAGCGCGGCAGGACGTTGAACACCACCAGCAGCGATAGCGCCGCGCCGGCCCAGCATGTGGCTTGAATGACGAAATTGCCCGTACCCCACCAGAACAGCATGGGAAACAGCCAGTAACGCTCTGCGCCGAAATGGCTTCGGACGGCGCCGATAAATTCTGGAAGCGGCAGGATGCCGTGGCTGCCGATCAACCCCAATGCCTGCACGCCGAAAGAAGTAAATGCTGCGAGATAAATCAGGCTGGTCGCGCGCAAAAACAGCCAGGAAACAGAATCAAATCGCGGCGGAGCGCAATCGCGCCCCCACAACAACAGGCTCAAGCGATAAAACGCCGTGCGGTGCGAAGCGATGAACGCGTAAGCGAGTTCCGTCAGCGCGGCGAAACCCGGCAGCCGGCGGTACAACGCCAGCCAGAAACTTTTGCCGCGCGCATGAGAAAGCGTGAGAAAAGTGGCTTCGCCGGCGCGGGCGGTGCTCCCGCCGGGCGCGATGTACTGTACCGCGCGTTGAAACTCGGCAACAGAAATGTGCGGGTACTGAGCGGCGACTTCCTGATAGGGCGCATAGTCCATCCGGTCTTGAGTAAGCTTTTGCCAATAACGCACCCAGTAGGTGCAGAAGCCGCAATCGCCGTCATAGATCAGGAGCGGCCGAGGGCCGCCTGCGCTCATTGTTCCCATAAAACCAGATTATGCCTGAAGGGAAAAAGAAGGAAACCGCGAATAACAGCCGTGGCGGGACGTATGGCTTACAATGCTTCCACCCGTTTGTCATTTTGCACAGGAAAAACATTGCAGCAGCGATTGCCGCGCACCGTGGTCATTCTCGGCTTGGTCAGTTTCTTCAATGACTTTGCTTCGGACATGGTCATTCCGTTGATTCCAATCCTGCTGGTGACGGTGCTTTCTTCCGGCCCTGTCGCGCTCGGTTTAATTGAAGGCGTTGCCGATGCCGTGGCGAGTTTTTTGAAGCTGTGGTCGGGGCGCCATTCCGACCGCTTAAGCGGCAGGCGCAAGGGGCTGACGCTGTTTGGCTACACGCTCTCCAATCTGGCGCGGCCGTTCCTGGGGCTGGCAGGGAACTGGCCGCTGGTGCTGGTATTGCGTAGTCTGGATCGGGTTGGCAAAGGCCTGCGCAGCGCGCCGCGCGATGCGCTGGTGGTGGATGTCACGCCGCCGTCCATGCTGGGTTACGCCTTTGGTTTTCATCGCGCGCTGGATAACGGCGGAGCAGTGATGGGCAGCCTCGCCGCCGCCGCGGTGCTCGCCTATTCCACGTTTACTTTGCCGCAGGTGATTTTGCTTTCCGCAGTTCCGGGACTCATTGCGGTGTTGTTCCTGCTAGTGGGAGTCAAGGAAAAACCCGCTCCCGTGGTACAGCCTCGTGCAGAACTTACGCCGCTTTCCTGGCGCGGCCTGTCGTTACCTATGCGGCGCTATCTGGTGGTGCTGGGATTGTTTACCTTTGCCCGTATTTCCGAAACTTTCATACTGCTGCTCGGTTACCAGTTGCGCATAAGCGTGGTGGAACTGCTGCTGTTGTGGGCGGCACTCAATTTCGCCAAGGCCGCGACCTCCACTTGGGGCGGGAGGCTCGCGGACAAACTGGGCCGCGGCCGGTTGATGTTGATAAGCTGGACCGCGTTCGCCCTGAGCTTTCTTCTGCTCGGCAAGGTGTCGGCAAGTGCGGAGCTGTGGGGAGTGACTCTTTTCTATGGCCTCTTCACCGGTTTGAGCGAAGGAGCGGAGCGGGCACTTATCGGGGATTTTTCCAGTCCAAGCGAACGCGGCACCGCGTTTGGCTGGTATTATTTGATTATCGGATTGACGGCGATTCCCGCCGGCCTGGTGTTTGGCGTCCTGTGGCAGTACCAGAGCGCGGCGGTGGCGTTTTTTTTCGCCAGCGCCATTGCCGCCACGAGTGCGTTGCTGTTGCGCGGCTGGGCGAGGATACCTTTCATGAACAGGGTCTGAAATGATTAAACTGATTTTTTTATTGGCGGCGGTGGCGGCGGGTGCGCTGTTTTGGATCAGCGTGGCGCGCCCCGGCAACATGCCAAGTATCGGCGATGCTGCGCCGAATTTTTCCCTTCCCGATCAAAACGGCGTGGTGCGCAATCTCAGGGATTTCGGCGGCAAATGGCTGGTGCTGTATTTCTATCCCAAGGACGACACGCCCGGCTGCACCCAGCAGGCCTGCACCTTCCGCGACGATTTGCACCAGCTCACCGCCATGGGCGCGGAAGTGGTGGGCGTGAGCGTGGATGACAGCACCAGCCACGCCGAATTCGCCAGGAAATACCATCTGCCTTTTCCGCTGCTTGCCGACACCAAGGGCGAAGTGGCGGAGCGCTACGGCTCGATTTACAACCCGGGCTTCTTCAAACTGGCTAAGCGCAATACCTTCCTGATTAATCCGCAGGGAAAAATTGCCAGGGTTTATCTCAAGGCCGACACGTCGCGCAATTCCAAAGAAGTCATCGCAGACCTGAAAGTGCTGACCGCAGGAAAATAGTCGTTTTACACGCGGCGCGAATGGAGTATGATGCGCGCCTAGTGCGGTCCAACTGTCCGGTCTGGGCCGCCGACCCTCGCGGTATTCCTCTTAACACATTGTTATCTGCCTAGACCGGTCCCGGGCGCAAAGCCCAGGTAGGCCGATTTAGGAGCAAAGAACCTCTCTCACCAATGGTCACGTGTGCGACGGAAAGCGATTTTGAAGCCAGTTTTAGGCGCAAGCGACGCCGTTTGGTCATTCCAAACCAGGAGCGAGCAACGACAAAATGGCGCAAAGTGCGCCCCGGACTCGGACTCGCGCAGCGTGGCGCGGGGAGGGGCGAAAAGGCCGTCGAAAGCCAGCCATTTCCGGGCGCACAGCTCGTCGCTCCCGCACCTAGCTTCGCCGCCGGGTCGCGACGGCCCCTGTCCCGAAGGGTTGCGGCCAGAAAAACCGGCTGCGTCGTTGCTCGGCTTGCCTATGTTCAACATATGTCCGCGCCTTCGCGCCTCGCATCCGGCCTTTCTGGCTGGCAACGCATCGCGCGACCATTGGTGAGAGAGGTTCTATATGTCTTTTGACTCACTCGGCCTGTCAGCTGAAATTCTCCGCGCCATCGCGGAACAGGGTTATGTCGAGCCCACGCCGGTGCAGGTGCAGGTGATTCCATCAATACTTTCCGGCCTGGATGTGATGGCCGGCGCGCAGACCGGCACCGGCAAGACCGCGGGCTTCACCTGGCCGCTTTTGGAGCGGCTCAAAATCCACGCCAGCACCAGTGCTTCGCCGGCGCGCCATCCGGTGCGCGCGCTGATTATCACTCCGACGCGGGAACTGGCGATGCAGGTGGCCGAAAGCGTGGCGGTCTATGGAAAATACGTCGCGCTCAAGTCCACGGTGGTTTACGGCGGAATCAACATCAATCCGCAAATCAAGGAACTGCAATCGGGCGTGGAGATTCTGGTGGCGACGCCCGGCCGGCTGCTCGATCATGTGCAGCAAAAGACGGTCAATCTTTCCAGAGTGGAAATCCTGGTGCTCGATGAAGCTGACCGCATGCTCGACATGGGTTTCCTGCCGGATATAAAAAGAATCCTCGCGCTCCTGCCAACGAAGCGCCAGAACCTGCTCTTTTCGGCGACATTCTCCGACGAAATCAAGCAGCTCGCCGATCAGCTTCTCAACAAACCGGTGCTGATTGAAGTGGGGCGCCGCAACGCCGCGGTGGAGACCGTCACCCATGTGGTGCACCCGGTGGATCACAATCGCAAGCGCGCGCTGCTCGCGCATATCATCAAGCAGCAGAATTTGCGTCAGGTGCTGGTGTTCACCCGCACCAAGCACGGCGCGAACCGCCTTGCGCACCAGTTGCAGCACGACGGCATTCAATCCACGGCCATTCACAGCAACAAGAGCCAGCCGCAGCGCACACAGGCGCTGGCCGAATTCAAGAGCGGAAGAGTGCGCGTGTTAGTCGCGACCGACGTCGCGGCACGCGGTCTCGACATTGATGAGCTGCCGCACGTGGTGAATTTCGAGCTGCCGCATGTGGCAGGAGACTATGTGCACCGCATCGGCCGCACCGGCCGCGCCGGAAGCGCGGGTGATGCGGTGTCGCTGGTGTGCGCGGAAGAGCACGAACAGCTCAAGGACATCGAACGCTTTCTCAAATTCAAGCTGCCGGTGGAGATTATTCCGGGCTTCGAGCCCGGTCAGCCATTCCGCGGCGGCTCGCGGCCAGGATCCCAAAAAGAAGAATCGCCGCGTCCGACGCCACAGCGCCAGGCGCGCGAAATCCAGCCGCAATCGCCGCGTGAAGTCCGGCCGCAACCGCCGGTCTTAACCGAGCGGACCACACCCCGGCAGCCAGCGGCCAAACCGCTGCCGGCATTGTTCCAGCCCCGGCCAAAGTCCGGCAAAACTGATTTGCCGTGATCCGGTTCAAAGGCCATGATTGATTTCTGGCGCAGTTGCGGGTTTCATTGTTTAAAGCGCGACCGCGACGGCAGCCTGGCGGTGACGGATGATTTCCTGCGCGGTTATTTCCTGCGCCGCGAGCTGCAACCGGTTCTCGAATCCTGTGCCGATGAATTGGCTCTGCACCAGGCGCTGATGCGCAATCCGCGCCTGGAAGTGAATGAGGAAGAGCTTGCCAAAATCGCCGATGCGGATGCGCGCGAAAACTACCGGGTGATGCTACGCTTCCGCGAACGGCTGCTCGCCGCGCCTTCCCTTGAAGCTTGTTACATCGCGATTTTTCAGGACTGCAACACCACGGTGCCGCCGCTTTTCATCGACCAGATGATGCAGGTGATTTTGCGCCATGTGCTGGGCGAAAAGCCCGAGCCGCTCGCCGTGCGCGCCGCGGAAATGCTGTTTCGAGCGCAGAAAATCAGTTTCAGCGACGGCGCCATTCTCGCCGCGGATGCCGAAACGGTCGAGACGCATGAAAGCGGCGCGGGTCTGGGCAATATCGGCCGCTTTCTCATGGAAGCGCAGGCGCCGCTCAGAAGCGCCACGTTCACCGTGCTCAATGAAGACAATGCGCAGGCGTACTGGGAAAGGGATGAGCGGCACGATACGGTTTTGGCACTCAACCCCGCCGACGCCGGCTGCGCCGCATTATGCCGCGTGCTGGAGGCGTGGGTGGAGCATATTCACCAGGTGCAAGTGAGAATCAGCCCGGTGCCGAAAATCGAAAGCGAAGAATGGGTCTGGCACGTCGGGCTGGATGCCGAAGCGAGCGCCATTCTGAACGATATTTATCAGGGCGAGGAAGTGGCGGAAGAACGCCGGCAGCGGCTGCTGTGCCTGTTCCGCATGGATTTTCTCAATCCTTCCGATATGCGCGCCGAACTCGCCGGGCAGCCGGTGTTTCTCGGCATGGCGATGAACGCGGACAGCCTGCTGCGGCTCAAGCCGCAGAATCTGCTCACCAACCTGCCGCTGGCGCGGCGCACATAAACGCCCGGGCGGCCAAAGACTCTCACCATTTCGGTC
Organism: Burkholderiales bacterium; assembly: GCA_035543335.1. NCBI lineage: Bacteria > Pseudomonadati > Pseudomonadota > Betaproteobacteria > Burkholderiales > Burkholderiales bacterium. The sequence continues at coordinate 7,980 of DASZZH010000038.1, read as the reverse complement.
AGGAGCGCATGTCTTATGAGGAGCAGGCGATGCGGGCGTGCCGGATATTGAAAGCGGAAATATTTCCCTTATGGCGCACGCCGCAATGCTGGAAATAAATTAGGAGAAAATGGCGTAGTGGATTCCGGAATGGCTTACCGGACAGGGTTTGTAGTTTCCCCGTCGTCCTCGTCCTCTTCGTATTTTTCACGCGGCGGATTGCCGTCGTAAACCAGACTGCGGCGACGCTGCAAATAGGCTTCGCGCAAGAATTCATAGCGGTCGAGCGCCGCCGCTTCCAGCACTTTATCCAATTCCAGGAGGGTGGCGCGGGTGTTGACAATTTTCAGAAGAAACACCAGATTGCGCGAGTAGGGGTCGTCGATGCTGTTGGTGATGGGATCAAAAAACAACTGAATCGCAGTTCCCATGCCGTCGCGCGCGGTGGTCGGCCCGAACAACGGCAGCACCAGATAAGGCCCGTTGCCCACTCCCCAGTAACCCAACGTCTGGCCCAGGTCCTCGTTGTGCTTTTCCAATCCCAATTTGCTGGCAATATCTAGCACCCCCAATAATCCCACCGTGCTGTTAATCACCAGACGCCCCACATCGGAGGCTGCCTGCCTGATTTTGAGCTGCAGCAGATTATTGGCGGCGATGGTAAAGTCTCCCAAGTTGGCGAAAAAATTGGTGACACCGGTGATTGCCACGTCCGGCACGACCAGGGTGTAACCGATCGCCACCGGCTTCACCACCGCTTTATCCACCGCGTCATTGAAGTTGAACACGGCGCGGTTCACTGACTCGAGGGGGTCTCTGGGGTCGCCGGTGCTGGCGCAGCCGCAAAGCGCGGCGCAAAAAAACAGGCCTGGCAAAAAGTACACGATTTTTACCTCGTTGTTGCTGCTTGAACGGAGTATAACGACGATTGGCTGGTTGCGCGTGTGCTGGCGGATTCAAGCTGCCTGGCTGTTATAATAGGTATATTGGTTCTCGGAGCTTTTTGAAAGCAAGGCGACCCAACTTGAAATCTGATTACCAGCCAGAGCTTATCATGAACGCACCGCAGAAATTCGCTTCACTAACCCTTAAAAATCCCAAACTGCTGCGCCAGCAATGCTATATCAACGGCGAGTGGGTGAATGCCGACAACCAAGCCGCATTCGCCGTGACCAATCCGGCGGACGGCTCGCAGCTTGGCACTGTGCCCAACATGGGCGCGTCTGAAACGCGCCGCGCGATTGAGGCGGCACACGCCGCCTGGCCAGCGTGGCGCGTTAAAACCGCCAAGGAGCGCGCTGCGGTTTTGCGGCGCTGGTTCGAGCTCATCATGGCCAATCAGCAGGATCTCGCCGTCATCATGACGGCGGAGCAGGGCAAGCCGCTCGCCGAAGCCAAAGGCGAAATCGCCTACGCCGCGTCTTTCATTGAATGGTTCGCCGAAGAGGGCAAGCGTCTTTACGGCGATACCATTCCGCAGCCGCTGGCCGACAAGCGGCTGCTTGTGGTTAAAGAACCGGTCGGCGTCTGCGTGGCGATTACGCCGTGGAATTTTCCCACCGCGATGATTACGCGCAAAGCCGGTCCCGCGCTTGCCGCGGGCTGCGTGATGGTGGTGAAGCCGGCGGAGCAGACGCCTTATTCTGCGCTGGCGCTCGCCGTGCTGGCGGAAGAAGCCGGAATACCCAAAGGCGTGCTGAACGTGGTGACCGGCGACGCGCCGGCCATTGGCGGCGAGATGACCGCGAACCCCCTGGTGCGCAAACTCACGTTTACCGGTTCCACCGAAGTGGGCAAGCTGCTCATGCGCCAATGCGCCGGCACGGTGAAGAAAATCTCGCTGGAGCTCGGCGGCAACGCGCCGTTCATTGTATTCGACGATGCCGATCTGGATGCGGCGGTGGCAGGCGTGATGGCGTCCAAGTACCGCAACACCGGGCAGACTTGCGTCTGCGCCAACCGCATTCTGGTGCAGGACAAAGTTTACGATGCGTTTGCCGCAAAGCTTGTGGAAAAGGTAAAGACGCTAAAAGTCGGCGGCGGAATGGAAGCGGGCGTGACCCAGGGTCCGCTGATAGATCAACAGGCGCTGGCCAAAGTGGAAAACCATATCGCTGACGCGCAGCGCAAGGGTGCGAAAGTATTATTGGGCGGCAAACGGCACGCGCTGGGCGGCACTTTCTTCGAGCCCACGGTGTTGACCGATGCGACGACGGAAATGAAAGTCGCGCAAGAAGAAACTTTTGGTCCGGTGGCGCCGCTGTTCCGCTTCGAGACCGAGCAGGATGCGGTGCGCATCGCCAACGACACCGAGTTCGGCCTGGCGGGATATTTTTACAGCCGCGACATCGGCCGCATCTGGCGCGTCGCTGAAGCGCTGGAATGCGGAATGGTGGGTGTCAACACCGGCATTATCTCCAACGAGGTCACGCCGTTTGGGGGAGTGAAGCAATCCGGCATCGGCCGCGAAGGTTCTAAATACGGCATCGAAGAGTTTGTGCAGGTGAAATACATTTGCCTCGGCGGCATTGACCGACTGGACGCCTAAAGATCAGGAGTTGGCAAATGGCGTTCATCCAACCGCCTCCGGAGCTTGGCAATCAGTACAGCGATGACCGGGTGCTCCGTTCCTATCTTGCACGCGCGTTGCCGCCCGCCATGCTGCGCGACATCGAACCCGGGCTCATGGAAATGGGCGGGCTCGCCGGAGGCGCGCTCTATCGCATGCAGCTGGCGGACCGCCTGAACGAACCCAGGCTCACGCAATGGGATGCGTGGGGCAACCGTATTGATCGCGTGGAGGTCTCGCCGCTGTGGCGCGAAGCCGAGCGCATCGCCGCCACACGCGGGCTGGTGGCGATTGCCTATGAACCCAGGCACGGCGTTCATGCGCGGCTGCACCAATTTGCGCTGGTGTATTTGTTCACCCCATCCACCGATGTTTACAGTTGCCCGCTGGCAATGACCGACGGCGCAGCGCGCGCCCTGCTGCAATCCGGAAACCAGGCGCTCATCCAGCGCGCCGTGCCGCATCTAACCAGCCGCGATCCGAAATATTTGTGGACCAGCGGCCAGTGGATGACCGAGAGCATCGGCGGCTCGGACGTCGGGCTGTCCGAAACCGTGGCACGCCGCAATGAAAAAGAAGAGTGGCGGCTCTTTGGCCGCAAATGGTTCACTTCGGCCATCACCTCGCAAATGGCGTTGACCTTGGCGCGCCCGGAGGGCAATCCGCCGGGAGGACGGGGACTCGCGCTCTTTTATGTGGAAACGCGCGATGCGGAAGGCAGGCCCAATAACATGGTTGTCGACCGTCTCAAGGACAAGCTGGGTACACGCAAGGTGCCGACCGCGGAATTAACTCTTGACGGCACCAAGGCCGAACTGGTGATGGATTCCGCCAACGGCGTACGCAACATCGCCCCTCTGCTCAACATTACCCGCACCTGGAATGCGGTGAGTTCAGTGGCCATGATGCGCAGGGGAATTGCGCTGGCGCGGGACTACGCCCACAAACGCGACGCGTTCGGCGCGAAACTTGCACAAAAGCCACTGCATGTGGACACGCTTGCGGGATTGCAGGCGGAAATGGAAGGCGCGTTTCATTTGACCTTCCACATCGCGGTACTGTTGGGTCGGGAGGAAACGGACGGATTGGAAAGCGGGCAGGCGGAATTGCTGCGCATATTCATCCCCATCGCCAAGCTCACCACAGCAAAACAATCAGTGGCGGTGCTCTCTGAAGTCGTGGAAAGCTTCGGCGGCGCGGGTTATGTCGAGGACACCGGCGTGCCTACGCTTTTGCGCGACGCGCAGGTGTTCCCCATCTGGGAAGGCACGACCAACGTATTGGCACTGGATACGCTGCGGGCGGTGCAGGCGGCGGGAGGGCTGAGCATGCTGCGCCAGGAAGTGCTGCGCTGGCTTGCCGAGGTAAAAGAGCCCAGCCTCGTGGCCGCTGGCGATGCCGTAAAAAAAACTTTCGCGCTCGCCGAGGAATGGTTCAAGGGCGCGGCCCAAGTCGGGCCGCCGTCCCTGGAAGCCGGAGCGCGGCGTTTCGCCATGACCCTAGGGCGCTGCCTTGAACTCGCTTTGTTGCTCAATCATGCGCAGTGGTCTTTGCAGAATGAACATGATGGAAGGACGGCCGCTGCAGCCAGACGTTTTTGCGCGTCGGGCGTGGATTTGATCAAGGACATGGATCCAGGCGACGCGCAGCAGCTCGCCAACGATGTGCTGGAATAAAGTTTAAATAAGCAGTGGCGATTTGCGGAGCGAGATTGCCAGTTTCAGTCCGAGGCCAACAGAAAATCACGCACGATTTTGATTTGGTCGTCCGTCATCAGCATCGGCGCGTGGCCGATGCCGGGAAGCTCGACCAGTTGCGTAGGCGCCTCGCGCTTGCACATTTTCTCCGCGGTTTCCCTCAGCAGCAAATCGGATTCCGCACCACGCAGGATCAAGACCGGGCAGCGCACGTTTTCCCAGAAAGACCACAGCTCGACGTCCTGAAAGATGGTGGCCTTGAGCGGCGCGCCGATAGCCGGGTCGTACTTGAAGCCATAACGGCCGTCTTCATGTTGCTTCACGCTATGCAACGCGAGATGGCGCCACTGAGCATCGGTGAGCGGGCCGAACGGCGAAGATACTTTTCGCACATAGGCTTCGAATTCCTCAAGGCTCGCAAACTGCGGATCCTTGCCCACGTATTCGCCCAGCCGGCGCAGCGCTGCCGCCGGAACCAAGGGCCCCACGTCGTTCATCACCAACCGCCGTATCGGCGATTTCGGCTGCGCCGCGATCATCATGCCAATTAATCCGCCCATCGACGTGCCGACCCAGTCTATGATCGGATTTTTGACGCGACCAAAAATCTTTGCCGCTAAATTGAGAATTTTCGAATGGCCTCCGGCCCCAAGCCGCGCCAGCAGCGCTGCCATGTCGGCAACATATACCGTATAGTTGTAATCCTCGGCGTGGCCAAGCCGCTCGCTGTTCCCGCGGCCGGGCATATCGGGGCAGACGACCCGACAGTCGCTTTGTAATGCCGCCGCCAGAAAATCGAAATCACGCGCGTTGCGGGTAAGGCCGTGCACGCACACCACGACATGCGCATTGTCCGGGTTGCCCCATTCGGTGTACGCAATGCGGTGAAAGCCGTGCGGGCCAAGGCTCAGGAAACTGTGTTCGCGCATTTTAGTTCTTCGCCGGCTTGGTTATTTTCCGGCCCAACATTCCACAACCACCGTTTTAATCCATGCGCAGTCATTGCTCAGGGTGCTGAACCCATAGGAGTTTCCCCGCCCTGCATTGCCTTTGTCCATTTTTCTGATTTTCTCCGCCTTGATGTTGGCCTGGTGTGTGGCCAGCCCCATGCGCTCGTACTTCTGCTGCTCGATGATGATGTTTTCCGGCGGGCTTTCGGCGAACCACACCCATTCATCAACAAAATCGTCGACCAGTGCTTGCATCACCTGGTATAGCCCGTCCTCGATTTTTTCGCGAGGTGCTAGTTCCTGGTAACCGTTGCTGCGGCTTTCCAGGTTATAAGTCCAATGTTCCGCCCATTCGGTATCCAATCCATCGCTGGCGTAAAGCTCGGCCTGGTTGTCCCGTTTGCGGATTTTGAACAAGGCGTGTTGTTTACCGGTGAGAAAATATCCGGCGTACTCGCTGGGGCCGATGTTCTTGAAAACGATGGCCTGCCTGAGATAACCGTTTTCTTCGACTTCGATGTCCAATTGCAGAGGGCTGCTGATGCGCTCGGAGTCGGCAAGCGATCGGGTGTGTTGGTCAGCAAGCTTGCCGTTCTGGATCAGCGCGCTGCCGCTTACCCCATCGCGGTGGTTAATCCATTCCACTTTGATTTTCAGGTCGGGGAAGGCTGCCGAAGTTGTGACGAAGAGCGGGAAGGGGATGCCTTGATTGGCTTCGAAGCGGTAAATCAAGTCTTGTGAAATATATTGTTCCCGGAAGTTCTGAACAGCGCTTTCTTCGGAAAGCAGGGTGTTGATCTGCTGCTTGAACGCTTCCAGCAGTCCAATATCTCCATTTACTGTCACGCTGGCTTGGAATGCTGCAGTCATCTCGGATTCAATTGGAAAGGGCTCGGCATTTTGCATACGACTTTATTCGTTACCGCATTATCGCACTGGTCAGCCGATAGAGTCTAAAGCCGTCTGATCCACGAGATAGCACTGCTGCGAGGAACACTGGGAAATCGTGGAATGCATGGCGAACTCCGGCGGGCAAGGTCAGAAAAAGGCTAATTTTTACAACCGTTAATCTTCAGGTCCCAGGTTCAAGCTCTGGTCGGGGAGCGCAACTGCAATCGAGAAATCATGCCTGCTTGGCTCACTGTCGTTGACCTTGTTGGCGATACGGCAGATACTCTAGGCGCTTGGGCGGGGACAACCCAATCCAGGCAGCTGGAGCTAGTGCAATGTAGCTGGGAGCATAAAACCGTCGGGTATAGCGCTTACTCAGCTTTGAAAACAAGGAGTACCTTACCCACAGCGTATCCCACATAACAGCAAGCGTCCCCTTATTATAAAAAACAGCTAGTCACGTGCCTTGCTGCAATTAGATCGCTGGAAAGCGGAAATAGTGTCCGGCAACTTCGAGAAATCCAAAATCATTCAGGAGGGTACTATGTCAAAAATGAGCGCTTTGTCTCTAAGCATCGGGGTTCTGGGAGGTTTAGCTGCTTGGGCATTTCTTTCGTTGGGAGGCATCCTCATCTGGGCGGCATTCATAGGCTGGGCATGTTTTTTCCATACGGGCGGCGACAATAATGCCCTGCGCAACACCATAGTGGGCAACGTCTTCGGGTCGGTCTCTGCCTGGATCGCTGCAGTGGTCATTCTGTCGATCCCGCTCGCGGATAAGTTGACCTTGCCGTTGTGGGCGGGCATCGTCGTCGGCGTTACGGTCTGGGCGATCTGCTACGCCGCCAACATCAAGGCATTATCGGTAATCCCGGCGAATGTCTACGGATACGCAGCCACGTTCGCTTTCCTGCTGCAGACGCCTGACAAGCTGAGTCTCTCGAGCCTGATGTCCCTCAGCCTCGACAACGCCGTCATCACGGTTTCGCTCTCGTTGGCAATCGGCGCTGTCTTGGGCTTAGCCTCCGCCAAGGGCGCTGCCGCGCTTGGTTCGGGCGCTGCATAGATCTTAAGACTCAAAACCACCCGGGCTGGATGCGAGCCGGTGCCGCTCCACAGCGGAGTTCAAAATCCCGGGAATTATGTTACGGAAATGAACGCCGAGGGGCATACCCCCTCGGCGTTTGCTTTTGGAAAATCGTAATTGGTGGAGGCGGCGGGAATCGAACCCGCGTCCGCGAACCCTCTACAGGCAGTTCTACATACTTAGTCTGGCTGTTTAATTTAACCGGGGCGCCGCCAACCGACGGGCTACGCCACGGCGAGTTACCTATTGTTTAGTACCGCTCAAAGTAGCCCTGGGCGGCACGAGGCTCTATGTATGACTCTGCTCTGGCTTGCGCCAGCCGACCTAGAACCAAACCGGTGCAGAGTTAGCCGGTATTAAGCGGCTAAAGCAAAACGCTCGTCGTTCGCGTTTAAAGATTTCCAGTGGATTTGCGAGGGAACTGGTCCTCGGTATGCCCTGCGCTGCTTTGTGACCCGCGTCGAAGCCAGGTCGCCCCCAATACTCATGATGCTCCAGGAACCGCAAAGTTCACTCTGGAAGCGTCATTCTAGCAAATCGACGGGCTGGCAGGGTGTTGAAGAACTCTCCGGGAGCCGCGTTTACACGAAAAATGCTCAGATGCAAGGCGCGTGACGAAGGTCGTAGCCAAGACTACGATGCCGAGGAGCGCAACGCAGCAGATGAGCATTTTTCGTGCAAACCCGGATGGGGCGTGGCTTTCCGGGCGGTCTGCTTTGTCGCTCGCCTTGCGAATAGGCAACGGCTATTCGACGCGGCTCGCTTCGCGCATCCCATCCCGGAAAGCCGACGCCGCGGCCCCGTGGA